>CAZYHE010000096.1:0-11070 GCA_964647225.1 uncultured Anaerolineales bacterium | reverse complement strand
CCGCGTGGTAGCCCGGACGATTCATCGCCGGGCGGCCCAGGTTAACGAACAACGCCCCGGAGAAGGCGATTACCGGATTATTTTCTTAACGTTCATCAATCGGCGACTTGACTTCCGCCAGCATCTCCACCACGCTCGCGCGGCCGATCTCCGTGTCCGCGCCCAACATGCGCGCCAGCTCGATCACGCGCACATCGCCATCCAGCCGATCCACCTGCGTGGTCGTCCGATCGCCGGCCACCTGCTTCGTGACATGGAAATGCACATCTCCATACGCCGCCAGTTGGGGCAGATGCGTGATGCAGAGGACTTGGTGGCCGACGCTGGATGCTGAACGCTGGACGATGGGGGCATCCTGACCCCCGACTCCTGACTCCTGACTCCTGACTCCTGACTCCTGACGCCTCGTCAGCCCCCACAGCTTCCGCCCGACCGTCGCGCCCACGCGGCCGCCGATCCCCTGGTCAATCTCGTCGAAGATCAGCGTCGGGGTTTCATCCGCGCGGCCGAGCACGGTCTTGAGCGCCAGCATCAGCCGCGAGGTCTCGCCGCCGGAGGCGACCTTCGCCAGCGGCCGCAGCGGCTCGCCGGGGTTAGCCGAGACGAGGAACGCAACGTTGTCGAGGCCGTGGCCGTCGAACGCGTAGCAGCCGGGTTGTTCGCCGGCTTTGGCGGCCGCGGCGGCATCCACGGCCGCGCCGTGCGGATCGGCCACCCAGCCGATCCGCACGGCGAAGCGCGCACGGGCCATTTGGAGATCGGCCAGCTCGGACTCGATGGCGCGCGCCATCTGCTCGCCGGCCGCGCGCCGCGCAGCCGAAAGCGCCGCGGCCTGGCGGCCAAGCTGCGCCAACAGCCGCGCCTCCTCCGCCTCCAGCTCCTCGATCCGCTCGCCCGCGTGGGTGATCGTCTCCAGTTCGGCCGCGGCGCGCGCGCCATAGGCCAGCACGTCCGGGATCGTGTCGCCGTATTTGCGTTGCAGGGTGTGGATCAGGTGCAGCCGTTCTTCGACCTGCGCCAACCGCCGGGGGTTGAATTCGATCTCATCCCGGTAGCGGCCCAGCTCGCGGGCCAGGTCATCCAGCAGCGCGGCGGCCTGCTCGAGCTGCTCGGCGAGGGGCGTCACGGTCGGGTCAATCCGCGCCAGGCGGCCGAGCGCCTGTTCGACGTGGCCCAACGCATCCACGACCGCCATCCGGTCGCCATCGCTTTCCTGCAACAGTTGCAGCGCCTCCGCCGAAAGTTGCGCCAACTGCTCGGCATTGGTCAACCGCCGGCGTTCGGCCTCCAACTCGGCCGGCTCGTCCACCTGCAGCTTGGCCGCCCGGATTTCCTGCGCCTGATAGGTCAGCAGGTCAATCCGCCGGGCGCGCTCGCGTTCATCCTGGCGCAACCCCTCCAGCTCGCGGCGCACGGCGCGCACCCGCCGGGCCAGATCGGCGATCTCGGCCACCGGCGCGTGCAGCCCGGCATAGCGGTCGAGCAGGCCGACATGCTCGCGTTCGCGCAGCAGCGCCATGTGCTCGCCCTGCCCATGCACCTCGACCAGCAGCCCGCCGACCTCGCCGAGCAGCGCGCTGTTGACCGCCCGACCGTTGACGCGGCCCACCGACCGGCCATTGGCGCGCACATCGCGGGCCAGCATGATCAGATCGGGCGCATCGCCTTCCAGCCCGTTTTCAGCCAGCAGCGGCGCCAGGCGTTCAGCGAACGCCGCCGAAAGCTGGAACAGGCCCTCGACTTCTGTGCGGTCGGCGCCGGCGCGCACGACCTCCGGCGACGCGCGATCCCCCAGCAGCAGGTTGATTGCATCAATGATGATGGACTTGCCCGCGCCGGTCTCACCCGTCAGCACGTTGAAGCCGGGGCCGAAGGTCAGGTCGAGGGCGTCTATGATGGCGAGGTCACGGATCCGCAGTTCGGTCAGCATAGTTGATCGTCAAGACTCCAACTGGCGCACCTGGGGAATGAAGATCAGCATGAACAACGCAAACGCCAGCGTGACGCCGGCGCCCAACAGAATCGCAAACTGCAAGTTATAGGCTTGCGCCAATGCACCGGCCAGCAGTGAGCCGAACGGCATGGTACCGAAGAACATCAGCGAGTAAACGCTCATCACCCGGCCCCGCAAATGATCGGGCACCAACATCTGCACCAGCGTGTTGCCGGTCGTGTTTTGCATGATGAACCCGAAGCCCACGAAAACCAGGGTGATGAGGGAGAGAACGAACGTGTGCGAAAAGGCAAACGCAATCAGCGCAATCGGGAATAGGAGGCTGCCGAAGGTGAGCTGCCAGCCCTTGCGCTGCGAACGCGTCAGGCTGGCGACCGTCAACGAACCGGTGAGCGCACCGATCCCGATGGCGGCGCTGAGCGCACCAAGGCCGGCCTCACCCACGTGCAGCACGTCTACCGCGTAGGCCGGCATCAGCACCGCGTAGGACATGCCGAAGATGGAGGTCACGCCGCCGAGGGCGATCAATATACGCACGATCCGGGTCTCCCAAACATAGCGCAGCCCGTCGCCGATCTCGGCGGTAAAGGGCCGCGTGCGCGGGGGCTTGGTCGTTTCGTTGAGGCGCATCCCCCACAGGGCGACCAACGTCGCGATGTAGCTGACCCCGTTGAGGGCGAAGCACCACACCGCGCCCACGGCGCCCAGGATGATCCCGCCGAGCGCCGGCCCGGCAACGCGGCCCATGTTGAACATCGTCGAATTGAGCGCGATAGCATTCTGCAGATCGCGGCGATCATCCACCAACTCGACGGTGAGCGCCAGGCGTGCGGGCGCCTCGAAGGCGTTGATGATGCCAAACAGGGCGGCCAGCGCAGCGATATGCCAGACCTGCAACGCCTTCGTGGCCGTCAGCAACGCCAAAACAAAGGCGCAGACCATTGCGCAGCACTGCGTCACTAACATCAGCCGGCGTTTGGAGCGCCGATCGGCGATCGCTCCGGCCGGCAGCATCAGAAATAGGGTCGGGATGGAGCCAGCGAATGAGATCGTCCCCAACGCCAACCTGGAGCCTGTCAGGTCATAAACCAGCCACCCCTGGGCGACGCTCTGCATCCACATGCCCATCAGTGACAGCACTTGGCCGATGAACCAGCGGCGGTAATTGGGATAGCGTAGCGCCGCGAAGGTGGTCGGCAAACGCCCGGCCACGACCGTCCTTTGAGTCATGTATGATCCTTTTTTGCCCGTCTTTCTAATAGAAAAAGTTCCGCTCACCACAACCGCGCCGTGATGGCGCTGACAGCCAGGACCGCAGCGAGCAGCACATCCAGGCGGAAGATGCGAACGGGCGCCAACATGACCAGCAGCACGCCGGCCGCGATCAGCCCGGCGATCCACGCGCCGGCCGCGATGTATTTCTGGTAGCGGCCGCGCCGCCGGCCAACGCTGCGGCGCACCGCCTCAGCCACCAGCCCGCCGATGGCCGGCCCCACGAAGATGGCTGCGATCAAGCTGAACAGGCCGAAGATCCCCAGGAAGAGGTAGATGGGGACGCCCAGGACGACGCCGAGCGCCCCCGCCACGCCCGCCGCGATCAATGGATCGGCCGGCTGGCTGTTGAAGTAGATCGCCTGCTGCTGATTCACGCACTCCCGGCAGCGGTAGCCGACCGGCGTGCGCACCGCACACCGGACACAGATCGGCTTGTCGCACTTGTTGCAACGCAACATCGTCTCGCGGTCGGGATGGTTGGCGCAACGAAGCGCAGATACCAGATCTTCAGGCATGAATGCTCCAAACAAGTATTACGGAATTGGTAAGTTGGTAGATTGGGAAATTGGTTGACCGGTCACCAACTACCAATCTACTAATCTACCAAGTCCCAATCTACCAAGCCCCAATCTACCACCGCAACCGATCCATCAACGTCCGGTAAAAGTACGCGCGATCCTGGACATGCACGAACTGGCTGGTGTGCGTGCTGGCGCAGATGTCCACCCGATCCCCTTCGGCCAGGGTGATCTCGAACTGGCCGTCCACCGTGAGGATTGGCAGGTGATCGGCATAGACGCGCAGGGTGACGGTGGCGCCCTGCGACAGCACGATGGGCCGATCCAGGCTCAGGTGGGGGCAGATCGGGATCAGGAGGATGTTCTTCAGTTCGGGGGGGAGGATCGGGCCGCTGGCCGCCAGGGCATAGCCGGTGCAGCCGGTCGGCGTCGCCACGATCACGCCATCCGCCCGATAGCGCGTCAGGTAGCTCTGATCCACCCACGCGTCCACCGCGATCAGGCGCGCCAGCCCGCCGCGACTGACGACCACCTCGTTGAGCGCCAGGTAGGCGTGATTCGCCGCCCCGCCGCCGGCCGGATTGGTAGCCGCCGGGGACGCCTCGTCGTGGGAAACGACCACATCGAGCAGCATCCGTTCTTCGAGCCAGAAGTCGCCGTCCAACATGCGCGCCAGCGATTCGTGCCAGGCCGCGCGCTCCGGCGCAACTTCGCCCAGGAAGCTCACGCGGCCCAGCTTGATGCCGAGCAGCGGGACCCCGTAACGGCTGCCGAGCCGCGCCGCGCGCAGGATCGTGCCGTCGCCGCCGAGGGTGATCAGCAGATCCAACTCGGCGACGCGCGCCAGCGCGTTCGGCTCATCCCACGCGGAACCCGACCACACGTCGCACCCGCGGCCGGTCAGATACTCGCTCATCTCCCCGGCCAGGGTCAACGACTCCGGCTTGCGCGGATGATGCAGCAGCCCGATGGAGCGGAAGGCGTCCGGGTGTGCGTTCAATACGGCCTGTTCTCCGCCAGCAATTTGCCCAATGTCACCGCATAGTCGCTTTCGACCCGCTGCACCTGGCAGCCGGCCATGCGCAGCCCCTGCTCGACCAGGGCGCTGATCGCGCTCTGGCTCGCCAGGATCGTGACGTGATGTGCCTTGCGCGCCGCGGTCTCGTCCGTGCCGATGACCGGTTGGAAGCGGCCGATGTATTGCAGCGTCATCACGAAGTCATCTTTGCTGCGTGCGACGCTGCCTACCAGCAGATAGTGATCCATCGTCTTGGCCGGGCCGAGCGAGCTGAGGTCGAGATCCACCTGGACGGTGTTGGTTCCGTTGACCTGGATGTTCGCTTGCGTCTGCGTCATCCCCGTCGGCGGGTCAGAATCCAGCGCGGTGAGGGTGTAGGCGCCCGCGGGCAGGCCGGTGAAACGATACGTTTCATCCGCCGCGACCGTCGTCGTCCGGGTGACGCCTGGGCCTTCCAACCCTTCGACTGCGCTCAGGACGAGTTTCGCGGTGCGGCCCGCGCCGCCTTTCACCCGGCCCTGGATCACGCTGTCGGAGCGGGCGGGCGGTTCGATCGGCGGCGGGACGACCTTGCGAAAACGCACCCACACCAGCCGCCCCGGGTCCAGGTCGAAGTCAACCCGCACCCCCTTCGTGATCGCTCTGTGGATCACCGCAGCGCGTGCCCCGGCCGCCTCCAGACCGAGCGCCTCCACCGAGTAGCGGCCCGATCCCAGCGGGGCGAATTCGCACACATCCGGCCCGTATTCGGCCTTGCTCCCGGTGCGTTGGACGATGCCCGACCAGCCCGCCGTCCACAAACGCACCTCGCGGTTGACCTCGCCTTCCACCTGGCAACGCACCACCGAGAAGCCGGGCGTCTCACCGCCGGCCTCCACCCGGACCTCCCAACCGCCGCTCTGCGCCTGGCTGGGCAACGTGAAATCAACCTGCACCGTCGTCGCGCTGGCCACCGCAATGCCAGCCCGCTCGGCCGCGACCTCCGAGGGTGACTCGATCCCCATGACCTGCACCGTGTACGATCCAGGGGCTAGTTTGTCGAAACGATAGCGCGCCTCGGCGTCTGTGCGCGCCTCGGCCAACGGGCTGGACGTGGGCGGCAGCAGGAGGCGCACCGCACGGCCGGCGCCGTTCGTCACCACGCCGGCGATTGCGCCATCGGCGACCGCCGGCACATCTGCGGGCAGATGGAAGTCTACCGTCAGCGTGTTGCGGCCGTCGAGCTTAAGCCCTTCGCGGGCCGCGCCCGCACCCTCTATCCAGACCCGGTAGACGCCGGCCGGCAGATGCGCAAAGCGATAGGCGCCATCCTCCTGCGTGCTGGTCGTCTGCTCACCCTCTGGCCCCGCCAGCTTGACCACCCGCCGGGCGGCCGCCGCGCCCAACGCGGTGCGCGCGGTCCCGGCCACTGCGCTCTCGCGTTCCGGCGCATCGGGCGGCGCGGCGCTTTCGGCAAATGTGACCCAGAGGGCCTGGCTGCCATCCACCATGACTTCGGCGATTGTGCTGATCCCATCGGGTTGCAGCTTGTAAGCGCCGGCGCCCAAGGGGGCAAACTCGCAGGCGTCCGGCCCAAATTCAGATTTGCTGCCCGTGCGCTGAACCATGCCCGACCAGCCGGCCATCCACAGCCGCACGCCGAGGTCCGGGCGGCCAATGACGCGGCAGCGCACAATCCCGAAACCGGGGGTGGTGCCGCCGGGGCTGGCCTGCCAGCCCCAGCCCGGCACGATCAGATCTACCGTGACCTCGCTCCGGCCGTCTATCGCGATGCCGGCTTTCACCACGCTGGTGTCGAGCAGCTTGACGGTGTACGTGCCCGGCTCCAACTCCGTGAAGCGGTAGGTCGAGTCGGCCGCCACCAGTTGCTTTTCCTCGAAGGGGCTGGCTGATGCGCGCGTGAGTTGCACGATCATGCCCGCGCCGCCGCGCACCTTGCCGCTGATGACCCCGTTCGCCAGGCGGATCGCCGCGCCGGTCAGGTCGAAGCTCACCGCGGCCACGGGCCGGCTCTCCGTCAGGGCCACCTCCTGGCTCAGGCCCGCCTCCACAAGGGTCAGCGTGAAGCGATCGAACGGCAGGTCACTGAATTCGAAGCGGCCATCTGCCCCGGCTTGCGCCACGGCCACCCAGCCGTCGGCGCGCGTCAGGCGCAGCGTCAGGGGCAGGGCCGGCCCGTTGTGGATGGCGCCCGTCAGCCGGCCCGGCCGGCCGCCGTCGCCGTGCCAGGCGCGCACCTGTTTAGGCTCGGCGATCAGCGCCTTGATGATGGGCAGTTGCCCGCCCGGCCAGTCGCGGCTGAACCAGGCCGCATTCTCCCAGGCGGGCGCCCAACTGCCCAGGGTGAAGTTGCCGATCAACCAGTAGGCGGTGCAGAAATAGTAATCGGGGGCCGGGTCATACAGACGGCTCGTCCCCATCATGATCCGGCAGGCTTCGAGGGTCTGGATGGCGTGCAGTTGCGGGGTGGTCATGGGGTAGCGCTTGTCCTGCCGTTCACCCACCACATAACCGTTCTCGGTCGCCAGGATCGGCAGCGAGCGGCCAATCTGGTTGCGGATGAGCTGGTCGTAACGCTCGTAGGAGCGCCAGCAGGTCGGATCGCCGACCGCGGTCGCGCCGGGGTTGGCGCGCTCCTTGCGGAAGCGGTTCAACTGCTCCAACGTCCACCCTTCCCACGCGTCGCCGTTCCATTTTTCCAGCGCCAGCTTTGAATAGAGTTCCGGCGCGCACGGCGCGCCCTCCTGGTTCACGCGATCATAGGGGTGGTCGAGCGGGTGGTTGGCGCTGTAGTTGTGCAGGGCCTGCCACACCGGCTGGCTCAGCAGATCGCGGCGGCCCATGCGGCAAATCTCGCCCACCAGATCCCACCGGCCGCCGGGCCGCAACGCAGGGATGGCCGGATAGCCGCCGCGCTGCAAGACCGCCTCGATGTCTACGATGGCGTTGCGGGCGCTGATCGTGGCGCCATCGAGCGGAACCTCCCCGCTGCTCCACTCGACCCCCAAATCTGGCTCGTTGTTGAACTCGAAGTAGCGGACACCGGCCGAGACATAGTCGCTGATTGCGGCCAGCGCGACCGGGCTGAGGGTGCCGGGATTGGGGTGCTGCCGGTAGATGCGCACGATCGGCATGATATCGTTCTTGAGGAGCAACTCGACAAACGCGAACGCGCCATCATGCTCGGAGATCTTCACCCATTTGATACCCATGTCGAACATTTGCGGCAGCCAAAGCTGTTCGATCTGCCCCAAACCGATCGCAGCCGCATAGCCGGCATTCCAGTGTACGCCGATGCCGGTGTCACCCTTCGGACGAGGATAATCGTGCAGATCCATGTTTGCCTCCCGCTCAATTGTTTATGCCGCGCGCGGCACCACCAACCCATGAAAACGGGCCGCGGATTGGCGCTGATGGACACGGATTTCTTCCTTTATCCGCGTCTATCTGTGTTCATCCGCGGCCGATTCTCAGGACAACCGTGGCCGCAACCACTCAACCACACCATCGAGCGCGACCGGCTCTTGCGCGTGGCTCCGCATATCGCGCGCGATGATCGCGCCGGTCGCCAACTCCTGGTCACCCAGGATCAGCGTGTAGGCGACATCCGCCTTGTCGGCGCTCTTGAGCTGCGACTTCAGGCTGCGGCTGCCGAACGCCAGGAGCGCGCCGATGCCCGCGTCGCGCAGGGTGCGCACCAGGCGCAGGGCCGGCACGCGCGCCGCCTCGCCCAGGGGCGAAACCTGCACCCGCGGCGCGGGGAGCGGCGGCGGCTGGATGCCCTGCTGCTTCAAGCTCAGGATCACCCGCTCGATGCCCATCCCGAAGCCGATGCCGGGGGTCGGCGGGCCGCCCAGCATCTCGATCAGCTTGTCGTAGCGGCCGCCGCCGCACACCGCCGCCTGCGCGCCGATCCCCTGCGCCCACACCTCGAAGACGGTCTTGGTGTAGTAGTCCAGGCCGCGCACCAGCCGGAAGTTGACCGTGTGCGGCATCTCCAGCGCGTCCAGATAGCCGCGCAACGTCGCCAAGTGGGTCGCGCATTCGCTGCACAGGGTGTCGCTGCTGTGCGGCGCCTCATCCAGCAACGCCTGCGCCGCCTCTTCTTTGGAATCGAGCAGGCGCAGCGGGTTGATGGAGAGCCGGCGCAGATCCACGGCGTTGAGGCGATCCTGATACGCGCCGAAATACGTGATCAATGCCTGGCGATAGGCGGGCCGGCACGCCGGGCAGCCGGTCGAATTCAGTTGGAAGCTGAGGCCGCGATAGCCCAGCCGCGTGAGCAGCGTCCACGCGACGCTCATCACCTCCAGATCCACAGCCGGGTCCAGCTCGCCCAGCATCTCGATATTGAACTGGTGGTGCTGGCGATAGCGCCCCGCCTGCGGCCGCTCATAGCGGAAGATCGGGCCGATCGAATAGAGCTTGACCGGCTGCGGCAGCACGTGCATGCCGTGCTCGATGTATGCGCGCATCAACCCGGCGGTGAACTCGGGGCGCAGGGTGAGGTCGTCGCCGCCCTTGTCCTGGAAAGAGTACATCTCTTTGTCCACGATGTCGGTGCCTGCGCCGACCCCGCGCACAAAAAGCTCCGCCTCTTCGAAGATGGGCGTATCAATCTGTTGCAAGCCGAAGAGCGCCGCCACGGCGTGCATCTGTTCAGTGACGTAGCGCCAATAGGGCCGGTCGGCCGGGAGGATATCTTGGGTGCCGCGCGGTGCGTAGTACACAGCCGCCTCCTCTGATGGTTTCAAACGGGTGTATTATAGCGTATCTTGGGGCGGATGTCTAAGAAAGCGTGGAAAAAGCGCGGGTGGATTTCAATATCGCAAACTACGCTCTTCGCAATGACGCGCCCCAATCTGTAAAGCATCCAAAAGCACGATCTATCGCACGGGATGGACCGCGAGGTACTGACTGAGGACCGGGAAGACCTCATCCAGAACCTCGTAAGTGTGGAAGCCGGGCGAGGCGGCGGCCGCGAAGATCGCCGCGCCCAGAACGTAATCATCCTGGCGCAGGCAGGTGTCGTACCATGCCAACTGCTCCACATAATTCCCAGCCGCGTCTTTGCCCATGCCAAGCTCATCCCAGTACTGGCGGAAATCCATCCACCCCTCGGCCGGTGGGCCGGGCCGATTGGCGACCGCGCCATCCACCCCGGTCTCGGTGATCACCAGCGGCAAGACCAATCCGTTCGGCGCCAGATAGCCGCGATAGACCTTGCGATAGCGCAATGTCAGCCAGCCTTCTTGCGCGGGGTCGGCGCCCCAGCCGAGCGGATCCTGCGGCGTGCCGAACTGCATGGTCGGCGCGGAGTATTCGTGCAGCCCCAGGTAGCCGCGGTGTTTGAGCGCGGCCTCGAGCGCGGGGCGGAAGTGCGGCCATAGCTCCAGCGGCGGCGTACCGGTGCTGAAGTTGCCGACCACCGACCGGATACCCTGGGCCGCCAGGAGCGCCGTGCGCTCCGCCTCGAACTGCGCCAACCGCGTCATGTGTTCCACCGTCTCCGCGACCGGTTCGTTGTACGCCTCCCAGGCGTCAATCGCGGCCTTCCGCCGCGGCTCGGTGGCAATCGGCAGCAGCTTGTCGGCAAACGCCCTGGCCGCGCCGCGGGGGTCGGTCAATCCGGCCAGATCGAGCTGCGGCAGGTCAATCCGGCCGATCAGCAGCGTCTTGGGCGACAGCTTCTTGATGTCCGTGACGAAGTTGGGATCGTATTCCAGCGTCTTGATGATCGCCACGTTGCCGGTGCGCAGCAGGTCGAAGATGCGCGGATCGTTCCGGCTGATGAAAAGGCCGAGCTTGGTGGGCGGGCCGGGCGGAAAGGGCGTGGCGGTCGGGGTGGCCGTCGGCGGAGGCGGCCGGGTGGGTGTGGCGGTCGTCACGCGCGTGGCCGTGGCGGTCGCGGTCATTGTCGCTGTCGGCGTCACGGTCGCGGTGGGGGTGAGGCTGGCTGTCGGTGTCGCGGTGGCCGCGGTCGGTCGCGGGGTGCGGGTGGGCGTCGGCGTCGGGATCGGCGCGGCCCGGCGGCACGCGGCCGATACCACCGAAAGTCCCCCGGCGGCCAGCGCAGCCAGGAAGAGGCGACGGCTCACGCCGCGCCGAGAGCTCGGTTGCACGAATTTCTTCATGCCGATCACTGTACCACAAGAAGACAGGAAAGAAAAGAAATGGGCGACCTGGGGGGGGAGTCACCCAGATCGCCCACTTCCTGGCCCGGCGCATTCTTGCGTCGGGAATTCGGTTTAGGACGCGTCAAGAAACAAGTTCCCGAACTGGCTCGGTCGGAGACCGGCCAGAGC
>CAZYHE010000095.1:9688-11098 GCA_964647225.1 uncultured Anaerolineales bacterium | reverse complement strand
CCATGATCGCCGAAGGCGCGCAAACCGTCCGCCTCCTGCGCGGCCACGAGGCTTCTGACGGCGCGGCCGCGCGCCTGACGTTGTCGGGTGTGGCGGGCGATCTGCTGACCTTGTTGCCGCTGGCAGGCGATGCGGGCGGCGTGACCACCGCGGGGCTGCGTTATCCCCTGGCCGATGAGACGCTCGTCTTTGGACAGGCGCGCGGGGTCAGCAACGTGTTTGACGCCGACGTGGCGCAGATATGGCTGCGCCGTGGGTTGCTGTTAGTGATTCATACGCAGAACGGATCGGAGCTGCGCGATTCAGGAGGTGGCAAATGATGTACCGAACGATCTCCCTACTGTTGATTGTTGGCGTGCTATTGGCCGGCTGTGTCACGCCCGGAGTTCCGCCCACGGTCGCGCCGGCCCCGACCACCACGAGCGGCGTGACGCCCGTCGCGGCCACACCGGCCCCAACCAAGCCCCCGGCCGGGAGCCGAGTCTTGACTGTGATGACGCACGACAGCTTCAGCGTCAGCGAGCCGGTCGTGGCGGCCTTCCAGGCCCAGTGCGGCTGCCAGGTGCGCTTCCTCAAGTCGGGCGACGCCGGCCTGGCGCTCAACAAGGCGCTCTTGAGCAAGGGCAATCCGCTGGCCGATGTGTTCTATGGCGTGGACAACAGCTTCCTGAGCCGGGCGCTGGCCGGCGACATCTTCGAGCCGTATGTGTCGCCGGCCCTGGGGGGCATCCCGGCCGAGTTGAAACTCGACAGCAGCAACCGTTTGTTGCCGGTGGATTTCGGCTACGTCGTGCTCAACTACGACAAGCGGTACTTCGCGGACAACGGCATCACCGTCCCGCAAGCCCTGCGCGACCTGACCCAATCGCCCTACAGCGGATTGGTCGTCGTGGAGAATCCCGCGACCTCGTCACCGGGCCTGGCCTTCCTGCTCACGACCATCGCGACCTTCGGCGAGACCGGCAACTACACCTACCTCGACTTCTGGCGCGAGCTGCGCAAGAATCAGGTGCTGGTCGCCGATGGCTGGGATGACGCCTACTACAACCAGTTCAGCGGCGGCAGCGGCCAGGGGGATCATCCGCTCGTCGTGAGCTACGCGACCAGTCCGGCGGCCGAAGTCCATTTCGCCGACCCGCAGCCAGCCGAATCGCCCACCGGCAATATCCTGCCCGCGGGCCAGACCTTCCGGCAGATCGAATTCGTGGGCATCCTGAAGGGCGCGCAGAACGTTGACCTGGCGCGCCAGTGGGTGGATTTCATGCTCGGCGCGCAATTCCAGGCCGATATCCCGCTCCAGATGTGGGTCTACCCGGCCCGGACAGGCACACCGCTCCCGGAGGTCTTTACCAAATACGCCCAGGTGCCGTCGCAGCCGGTCGCGATCACGCCGCAGCAGATCGAGGCCGG
>CAZYHE010000095.1:2696-9588 GCA_964647225.1 uncultured Anaerolineales bacterium | reverse complement strand
CCTGACCCCTGATCCCTGACGCTTACCCATGAAACAACATTCCAACCTCCCCAGCGCGCTCTTCCTGCTCCCGCTCGCCTTCCTGACGGTTTTCTTCTTCTATCCGTTGGGGATGGTGATCGTGCGGAGCTTCGCGCCGGAAGGCCGGCTCGATCTGACGCCGCTGGCCGCGATCTGGGGCGAGGTTTATTTCCGCCGCGCGCTCTGGTTCACGACGTGGCAGGCGGCCGCGTCCACCGCGCTGACGCTGGCGTTGGGGCTGCCGGCGGCGTTCATCTTCGCCCGCTATCGCTTCCCCGGCAAACGCGTCTTGCAGGCGCTCACCACCATCCCCTTCGTGCTGCCCGCGATGGTCGTCTCCGCGGCCTTCGTCGCGCTCCTCGGCCCGCGCGGCTGGCTGAATGAATTGCTGATGGCCGGCTTCGGCCTACCGCGGCCGCCCATCCGGCTCCAGCAGACGATCTGGCTGATCCTGATCGCCCACGCCTTCTACAACACCTCGGTCGTCATCCGCCTGGTCGGCGGCTTCTGGGGGCACCTCGACAGCAGGCTGGCGGACGCCGCCCGGCTGCTCGGCGGCAACCGGCTGCGCGTCTTCTGGGAGATCACCCTGCCGCTGCTGCTGCCGGCCGTGGCCGCGGCGGGACTGCTGGTCTTCATGTTCTGCTTCACGAGCTTCGGCGTGATTCTGCTCCTCGGCGGGGCGACCTTTGCGACGCTGGAAGTGGAGATTTACCGCCAGGCTGTCACGCTCTTCCGTCTGCCGGAGGCGGCCGCGCTCAGCCTGGTGCAGATGGGCCTGACCTTCGTCATCATGGCGGTCTACGGCCGCGTCCAGGCGCGCGCCGCGACGCCGTTGGCCGTGCGCTCGGCCGCGGAGATCGCCCAGCCGCCGGTCACACCCGGCCAAAAGCTGGCGGTCGGGCTGACGGTGATCGGCCTGCTGGTCTTCCTGGTGCTGCCGCTCCTGTCACTGGCCCTCAAGTCGCTGGCGCCGGGCGACCCGCTGCGGTTCTATCGGGAGCTTTTCGTCAACCGCACCAGCTCGATCTTCTACGTCCCACCGGGGACCGCCATCCGCAACAGCGTGTTCTTCGCCGCGCTCACCACCATGTTGGCGCTCATCCTGGGCACCCTGACCGCGACCGCGCTGGCGCGCAGCCGCGGCATCGCCGGCCGCCTGCTCGACCCGATCGTCCTGCTGCCGCTGGGCGCGTCCGCGGTGACGCTCGGTTTCGGCTACATCCTGGCGTTTGGCCGGCCGCCGCTCGATTTGCGGGCGTCACCCGTGCTGATCCCGTTCGCGCATACGCTGGTGGCCTTTCCGTTCGTCGTGCGCTCGGTGCTGCCGGCGCTGCGCGGGCTGAATCCCGACTGGCAGGATTCGGCCGCGGTGCTCGGCGCGTCGCCGTGGCGGGCCTGGCGCGAGATTGACCTGCCGATCATCGGCCGTGCGCTGCTCGTGGCCGCGGTCTTCGCGTTCACCGTCAGCATGGGGGAGTTCGGCGCCACCCTGCTGATCGCCCGGCCCGAATACCCGACGATGCCGGTGGCAATTTTCCGGCTCCTGGGCCAACCGGGCGCGCTCAACTATGGTCAAGCCCTCGCGATGAGCACGCTCCTGATGCTGGTCTGCACGACCGGCTTCATCCTGATCGAACGGTTCCGCGCCGGCGAAGTCGGCGAATTCTGACAACCGACAACTGACAACTGACAACAAAATGCTGCTAGAAATCGAACATATTTCCAAATCCTACCCCGGCCTGCCCGTGCTGCATGATGTGAGCCTGGGGGCCGCGGATGGCGAGATCGTGTGCCTGTTGGGGCCGAGCGGGTGCGGCAAGTCCACGCTGCTGCGGCTCGTCGCCGGGCTGGAGACGCCCGACACCGGCCGAATCATCTTCGACGGCCAGGAGATGGCGGGCACGCCGCCGCACCGCCGCCGCTTCGGGTTGATGTTCCAGGATTACGCGCTCTTTCCCCACAAGGATGTGTTGGGCAATGTCGCGTTCGGTCTGCGCATGGCGCGGCTGCCCGGCCCAGAGATCAGCCGGCGCGTGGATGAGGCGCTGGCGCTGGTCGGCCTGTCGGGATACGAGCGCCGGCGCGTGACCGAGCTTTCGGGCGGCGAGCAGCAGCGGGTGGCGTTGGCGCGCAGCCTGGCCCCGCGGCCGCGGCTGGTGATGCTCGACGAGCCGTTGGGCGCGCTCGACCGTGCGCTGCGCGAGCAATTGATGAACGACCTGCGCGCCATCCTCAAGCAGGTGGGCGTGACCGCCCTGTATGTCACCCACGACCAGGAAGAGGCGTTTGCCATCGCCGACCGGATCGCCATCCTGCACGCGCGGCTGGAGGCCGGTGAAGGCGGGCACATCGAACAGGTCGGCGCGCCCCAGGAGGTCTATCGCCGTCCGGCCAGTGTGTATGTGGCGCGTTTCCTGGGGTTTCGCAATTTGCTGGTGGGGAAGGTAATTGGGAGACAAGGAGATGGGGAAACAAGGAAACAGGGAGACAAGGAAACAGGGAGAATCATGCCGCCGCTCGTCGTGGAGACGCCGTTGGGCGCGTTGGTGGCCGCGGATTTGGGCCGCGAATATGCGGCCGGCGAGCCTGTCACTGTGCTGATCCGCCCCGAGGCCGCGCAAATCTGCGCTCCCGCGGCGCATGAGCTTAACGTGATCCACGGCCGGCTGCGCGAACGGTCATTTCGGGGCAGCTACGAACGCATCCAGGTTGAACATGCGAGTGGGATCACGCTCACATGTGAAGCCACGATGGACAACCGGGCCGCCCAGGAGATCGGAGACACGCTGTCATTGTATCTGGTACCATCAGCGATTAGCCTGCTGAAATCCTGATTCCTGCGCGATGCGCCCAAATGCGAACTATTGTTCTGGCGTTTTGACAAAATCGCGCACCTGGGGTATACTATCTGCACGGCTGGTTGTTGCAGCCGGGCACATACGAATGATTCGAGCATTTAAGCATGGAAAGGAGCGCACTGACTTATGTTCCAAAAAACTCTCGTTGTCGGGCATCTCGGCCAAGATCCCCAGATGCGCTACACCCCCACGGGTGTCCCTGTCACTAGCTTCAGCGTTGCAACGACCCGCAGGTGGTCCAACGCGAATGGCGAACAGCAAGAAAAGACCACCTGGTTTCGCGTGACTTGCTGGCGAAAATTGGCAGAACTGGCCGCTCAGTATCTCCAAAAGGGCCGGCTTGTGCTCGTAGAGGGTGATGTTGATGCACAGGCGTTCACCGACAAGCAAGGCAACCTCCGAGCTAGCCTGGAACTGACCGCGACCACCGTCAGGTTCCTCGGCAGCCGCGCCGAGGCCGGCGAAGGCGGCGCCCCCGGCGCACCGGGCAGTACCGGCGAGGACTTTCCGGTTCACGAGGACGACATCCCCTTCTAGCCGCTCGTCAAAGCACAAATGGTTGGTTCGTAGTGGCGACTTTAGTCGCTTGTGCGCCCGGAAACGGCTGAAGTCGTCACTACCAACCGATTTTTGGTTGGGGGCCAGTCCGAAATTTGGCATTCGGGACGCATGTGCTATAATTCCATTCACGTCAGCCCCCATAGCTCAGTGGATAGAGCACCGGCCTCCGGAGTCGGGGGCGCAGGTTCGAGTCCTGCTGGGGGTACTGTAATACAAGCGGCCCGGTCACCCACCGGGCCGCTTGTCCGTTAATCCACAAAATGATTGGGCGGAATGTGATCTTGGTCATTTTGCAGATGACCGTCCGCGCATACACTCTGTCGTGGATGAATCATCACCTACTTTGAGCATTTGGAGGACACTCTCATGTACGTCGTCACTGTAGATAATGCAAAGTGCGAGGGTTGTGGTGACTGCGTTGACACCTGCCCGAACGAATTGATCGCTATGGTCGAAGAGAACGGCAAGCAGTTCGCCATGTACAAGGGCGACCCGGACGATTGCATCGGCTGCTATTCGTGCGAGTCGGGCTGCGAAGACGGCGCGATCACGATCACCGAGCTATAAAGCTCGCGCGTCGCGCGCCGCTTTATCCGACCCAAACGAGAGGGCCGTCGCAACTGTTGCGACGGCCCTCTCGTTTTCCGTGCGCCGTAGAGTGTAGAGCCGGTTGGCAACCGGCTTTACAATACACGCAATCTGTAGGCTTCGGCCAACACCTCGACCGTATGCACGACCTCGATCTTCGTTTGCGCGGCGATGTTCCAGCGGCAGGTCTCGTTGTCGCAGACCGCCAGCTTCGCCCCCGAGGCGATGATCCGCTCGAACAGCGGCTCGCCCACCCCCCGCGCGATCTCGTACTTCTCGTGCTTGTAGCCGTAGGTGCCGGTGATCCCGCAGCAATCCGCGCCCATCTCCTCGACGGTGAGACCGGGGATCAGGCCAAGCAGATCGAGCGCCGGCCGGCCGATCCGATGGAGCTTCTGATGGCAGGAGGTGTGGTAGGGGATATAGCGGTTTAGCGGCTTGAAGTCGGTTTTGAGCCGGCCCGCCTCGTGCTGGAGCCACAGGAACTCGTTGATGTCGTAGACATGCTCGGCCACCATCTGCGCCTCGGCGGTGTGGATGCCGAGCAGCTCGCGGTAGTCTATCTTCAGCTCCAGCCCGCAACTGGTGCCGCCGACCACGATGGGGATGCCCTGGCCGGCGTAGGGGGCCAGCTTGCGCAGGTTGGCCCGCGCGTAGCGCCGCGCCTCGGCGAAGTTGCCGTTCGACTGCATCGGCAAGCCGCAGCAGTTTTGCTCCGGCAGCAGCACCTCGAAGCCGTTGTGCTCCAGCACCGCCACGATCGCCTTGCCGACCTCGTGCTCGTAATGCTGCGTCGCGCAACCGTGGAAGTAGGCCACCTTCGGCGCGCCCGGCGGGGTCAGCGCCTTCTCCCGCTGATGTGGCCCGAAGAACCACCCGCGGAACTTGCTGAAATGGAACGTCGGGAAGGGCGCCCGATGATCAATGCCGAGGGTCTGCTCCATCAGCATCCGCACCGGCCCGAACCCCATTAACGCGTTCGCCAGCGGCGCCACCATGCCGCCCACCTGCCCCAACACCTCGTTGTAGCCGAAAACCGTGTTGCGCCACCACTTCAGGTTGAACGGGTTCTCGCGGAACTGGCGGGTGCGCAACTCGGCTTTGGCCGCGGTGTTGATCTCCATCACCTTGACGCCGTGCGGGCACACCAACGTGCAGACGCCGCAGCCGGAACAATAGTCCAGCGAGTGATCGGGCGAGGGCAGCCCCGGATCGCGGAACCGCTGCGCCTGCGGGCCAACGTACTTCGGCCCCGGAAACAGGTCGGTCAGCGGGACCACCGGGCACGCGCTGGTGCAGATATTGCATTTGACGCACAGGTCCGCTGTGCGTTTGATGTCCTCAAGGAGGGCAGGAGTATAAATATCGCTCATCATTATGATTCTCGAACTGGCTCGGCCGGGGCTGATTTCTCTCGTCTTGTCCGCGTCATCCGCGTCCCGTTCTCGCGCAGGTCACAGCACCTCAACGTCATGTGGCCGGCTTTCGGTCATGCCCGCCTGGGTGATCGGCACGAACTCGGCGTTGGCCCGCAGTTCATCGAGGTTGCGCGCGCCGCCATAGCTCAGCCCGGAGCGCAGCCCGCCGACGAGTTGGTACAGCAGGTCATCCACCGATCCACGGTAGGGCACGGCCGCCTCGACTCCCTCGGCCACCACACGCGCCCAGGTCGGGTCATCCCCTTCCGATTCGGCCGGCCGGTCGGGCCGCTCCATGACCGCGCCCAACGACGCCATGCCGCGGCTGACCTTCGTGCGGCGGCCGTTGCGGAGCACGACCACGCCGGGGCTTTCATCCGTCCCCGCCAGCAGGCTCCCCACCATCACGCTATGGGCGCCCGCAGCCAGCACCTTGACGACATCCCCCGAGTTGCGGATGCCGCCGTCCGCGATGATCGGCACGCCGTAGGGTGCGGCTGCCTCGGCGCAATCCGCCACCGCGGTGAGTTGCGGCACGCCGAAACCGGTCACGATGCGCGTGATGCAGATCGAGCCTGGCCCGACCCCCACCTTCACCGCATCCGCGCCCGCCTCGATCAGGTCGCGCGTGCCCTCGGCCGTGGCGACGTTGCCGGCGACGATATCCACCTGGTCGAACGCCTTCCGCAGCGCCGCCACCGCGTGGATGGCGTTGTCGGAATGGCCGTGCGCGATATCCACGACGAGGGTGTCAACGCCAGCCTCGACGAGCAACGCGGCGCGTTCCAGGAAGCCGGGCTGCACCCCGACGGCCGCGCCAACCTGCAACCGCCCCTTTTGATCCTTGGTCGCCCGCGGATGTTGCAGCAAGCGCACAATATCTTTGGTCGTGATCAGCCCGGCCAGCCGGCCGTCTTGATCCACGAGGGGCAACTTCTCCAGCCGGTGCTTGTGTAAAATCAGTTGGGCTTCTTCCAGGCTGGTATGTTCCGGCGCGGTGACCAAGCGACTGGCCGGCGTCATCAACGCGCACACATCGTCGCCGTTCGTGGCGAACTGGATGTCGCGCTGCGTGATGATGCCGGCGGGGCGTTGGTTCTCATCCACCACGACCAGCCCGCCGATCCCATGCCGCGCCATCACTTCGCGCGCCTCGCGCACCGAAGCGCCGCACGGCACGGTCATCGGCGCCTCGACGATATGGCTTTCGGCGCGCTTGACGCGGCGCACCTCGTCGGCCTGCCGCTCGGCCGTCATGAAGCGGTGGATGATGCCGATGCCGCCCGCGCGCGCCATCGCCACGGCCATCTTCCACTCCGTGACCGTATCCATGTTGGCGCTTACGATCGGAATCTGCACACTGATGCGCCGCGAGAAACGCGTCGCGGTGCTCACGTCGCCGCGCGACCGCACAGGCGAGCGCCTGGGGACGAGCAGCACATC
>CAZYHE010000095.1:0-2596 GCA_964647225.1 uncultured Anaerolineales bacterium | reverse complement strand
TGCTCACGTCGCCGCGCGACCGCACAGGCGAGCGCCTGGGGACGAGCAGCACATCGTCAAAGGTCAAGCCCAGTTTCGGGCGGATATTCATGAGGATACCTCCGAGATAAACGCAACGGATCGGCCAGCCGATAACATATCACGCCACCGCAGCGATCTGAAAAGCTTGGCCCAAGGGGCGAAACTCGGCCACATCTTGCTTCTCCAGCTTCGCCCGAATTTGATCGAATCGCCGAACAGTCTCTTGCGAATAAAGGCGTTCCCCGCATTTAAGACACACCTCAGCATGAACGTTCAAAACTGCTGTGTTCATGCCGCCGCGCAACAGCTTCTCGACGTTTTTCTCTACGATTTCTCCACCACACACCGGGCACTTACTAAAAGGCATCATCTCTTAGGTCTCCTGGTTCGCCAATCGAGCCATCTATCTTCATGCGTTACCGAACCTCGATCAACCCTAATCATTCCCTTTCACATATGGCCGCCCCAGCGCCTCCGGCGCATCCCCGCGGCCGGTGCGATAGAGCAACACCAGGATCGTCAACACATAGGGCAGCATCAGCAGGAACTCATACGGGATGGCGCCCACCCCGCGCTCGATCTGGCTTAGCGCCTGGATGCGATATTGCACCGCGTCGGCCAGGCCGAACATGAGCGCGCCGGCCAGCGCCAGACCCGGCCGCCAACGTGCGAAGATCACCAGCGCCAGCGCGATCCAGCCGCGGCCGCCCATGATCCCCTCCCGGAACATCCGTAATTGTACCACAGTCAGCACCGCGCCGCCCAACCCGGCCAGCGCCGTGCCGATCAGCGTGGCCGCGTAGCGGGTCAGGGTCACGTTGACGCCGGAGGTGTCGCCCGCCGCCGGGTTCTCGCCGACCGCCCGGATCTTCAAGCCCCAGGTCGTGCGGAAAAGCAGAAACCAAACCAGGAACACCAGGAGCGTCGTCAGGTAAACGGTCGCGTCTTTGTTGAAAAAGATCTCGCCGATGACCGGGATGCGGCTCAGGCCGGGGATCGCCAGCGGCGGCAGGCCGTTCGTGCGCGCGGTCAGCGTGCCGATGTTTTGGCGATAGAGGTAATTGCCGACGCCGTGGCCCAACACGACCAGCGTCACCCCCGCCACCACCTGATCGGCGCGCAGGGTGATCGTCAGGACGGCCAGGATCAGCCCCATGACCATCCCCGCGAGGACGCCGGCCGCCAGTCCGAGCCACTGGCTGACGCCGGCCAGCGGCCCGCTTTGCAGATAGAAGGCCGCCATGAAGCCCGCCACGCCGCCGGCCACCATCACGCCGTCGAGGCCCAGGTTCAGCACCCCCGCCCGCTCCGTGACGATCTCGCCGAGCGCAGCCAGCAGCATCGGCACGGCCAGCGAGATCGTCGCCGTCGCCAGTGCGATCAGGAAGCCCCAGTTCAGGATCAGACCCCAGTCCATAAGTCCAGTTTCCTCTTTTCATCCCACGGGCGCTGAGCCGGTCGAAGCGCCACCCCCTTCGGCAGGCTCAGGGTGCGTGATGACACCCCACGGGCGCTGAGCCGGTCGAAGCGCGCATCCCTTCGGCAGGCTCAGGGTGCGTTGTTATCTTCGGTGCGCCAGCGCGTCCACCGCCAGCACCGACAGCACCACCACCGCCTGGATCGCATTCGCCAGCGCGTCCGGCAGACCATAAACGACGTGCATGGACTGCGCGCCGATGGTTAGCGCGGCGAAAAAGAGCGCGGCCACGGCCACCCCGGCGGGATGCATCCGGCCGAGCAGCGCCACCAGGATGCCGCTGAAGCCGTAGCCGCCCGAAATCTCCCCCTTCAGCCGGGTGTGCAACGTGCTCACCTCGATGATCCCGGCCAGGCCGCCCAGCGCGCCGCTGAACGCCAACGCAAAGAGGATCGTCCGCTCCACCTGGATGCCGGCGTAGCGCGCCACGCTCGCCCGTTCGCCCACCGCGCGCAGCCGGAAACCCAACGGCGTAGACCAGACCAGCGCGAAGACCAGCGGGATCAGGAGCAGGGCAAGCGCCACGCCGAGGTGGATGCGCGTGCCGATCAGGGCCGGCAGGCGGGCGGCCGCGACGAGTTGGGCGCTTTCGGGCAAATAACCGCCCGGCTCCTGCAGCGGCCCGCGCGCCATGTATTGCACGAACAGGATGGCGATGTAATTGAGCATCAGCGTCGAGATGATCTCGCTGACCCCGCGGCGCACCTTCATGAAGCCGGCCAGCAGCGCCCACAGCAGCCCGCCGGCGATCCCGCCCGCCAGCATCGCGACGATCAACAGCGGTCGCGGCCAGCCGGGGAAGGTCAAGCCGATGGCCCCGCCGATCAACGCGCCGATGTAATACTGCCCCTCGCCGCCGATGTTCCACACCCGCGCCCGGAACGCCACCGACAGCCCCAGCCCCATGATGAGGAGCGGCGTCGCCTTCAGGATCGTCTCCTGAATCTGGCGGCTGCCGCCGAACGCGCCCTGGAGCATCACCGCGTAGGCCTCGAACGGATTCGCGCCGGCAAAGAGGATCAGCAGCGCGCCGATGCCCAGGCCGATCAGCCCGCCCGCGACCGGCGCGGCGATGTGGGTCGCCCAGCCCGGCAAGGG
>CAZYHE010000094.1:0-11099 GCA_964647225.1 uncultured Anaerolineales bacterium | reverse complement strand
AACCCCACGCATGGTTGGTGGCGACCGTCCGGCCGATGCCGCGGATGCTGGGGATATTGTAGCCCGCGCCGATGTATTGCGCGCCGCGCAGCGTCAGCAGATCGCCGAACTCGGAGTACGGGCCGTGATCCACGCTCCAGTCGCTCTCCATCGCCACGATCTTGCCGTCCTTGTCCGCGCCGAGCTTGACGTCGAGCCAGAAGGGGGAGCGCTTGCCGGTATAGGTGATGAACTGCTGGTAATCGTATTCCAGGTAGACCGGCCGGCCGGTGGCCATGCAGGCCACGCCGAGCAACGCTTCCATGGTCGGGCTGAACTTGTAGCCGAAGGTGCCGCCCGCGGGGTTCTGCACCAAGCGCAGCTTCTCCGGCTCGATGCCCAGGCCGGGCGCGATCATGGCATGGTGCAGGTAGAGGCCGATGCTCTTGGAATGAATGGTGAGCCGCCCTATTTCGTCGAAATAGGCGAAGCCCATGTCGCTCTCGATGGTGAGGTGCGGCTGGCGCTGCAGATAGAACTCGCCTTGCGCGGTGTAGGCCGCCTCGGCCATGATCGGCTTGGTGTCCGGCCCCTTGGCGATTTTCTGCTCGAAGTAGACGTTGGGCGTGCCGGGATGGATTTCGATGGCGTCGTCGGCCATGGCCGCAGGCGCGCTCATGTACGCGGGCAGCGGCTCCAGCTCCACCTTCACCGTGGCCGCGGCCGCCTTGGCCTGTTCGATGGTGTCGGCGCAGACGATAGCGATGGCGTCGCCGTACTGGAAGACCTTAGTGTCGCACAGGATCGGCCGGTCCCAGCCATCCCCCTTGTTCGTCGGGAAGGTGATCAGGCCGGTGATGCGGTTCTTGCCCTTGACATCCTTGTGCGTGATCACCTTGGCGACGCCCGGCATCTTCTCAGCTTCAGAAGTGTCAATGGCGAGGATGTTGGCGTGCGAGATGTCCGCCTGCACCAGGGCCAATTGCAGGGTACCGGGCGGCATCTTCAGGCCCAGATCCTGGCCGTAATCAATCGTGCCCGTGACCTTGCTGATCGCGGTGGGCCGCGGATACTTGCCGCCCCAGATCTTGCCATCGGGCGGCAGCTTGTATTCCAGGGCCGATTTCGGCATCTCGCCGCGCAGCACCTTGGCGGCGTCCATGATGGCATCCACGATCGGCTTGTAGCCGGTGCAGCGACAGGCATTGTGGTGTTGGGTCAGCCAGGCGCGTACTTCCTCACGCGTCGGGTCGGGGTTGCGATCCAGCAGGGCTTTGGTTGACACCACCATGCCGGGGATGCAGAAGCCGCACTGGGCGGCGCCGTGCAGGATAAACGCCATCTGGATCGGATGCAGGTTGTCGGGAGTGCCGATGCCCTCGACGGTGACAACACTCGCGCCGTCGGGGACCCGCTTCATCTTCGTAACGCACGCGAGGGCGAGTTTGCCATCCACAATCACCGAGCAGGCGCCGCAGTGTCCATCATTGCAGGATACCTTGGTGCCGGTCAACAGGAGCTGCTTGCGCAGCACGTCGGCCAACGTCGCTTCGGGGTCAATGACCAGGGTTTTGGGGATACCGTTGATGACGAGCAGTCTTTTCTGCATGGCAGGCCTCCTTTGCCTGTACTGACTTTGTGTGGTGAGGATAGTGCAACACACGATGGGTGAGATGTGCGTTTGGCGTGGCTTGTGGGTGACTCAACCTCCTTTGCTCGGGTGCAGATACCGAAAGGGGATACCGATCCCTGTGGCCGTACTACTCCATTCTGCGGCTATGTATACAGGGCGCTATGCAATAATAACATAACGCAGGTCAAAAAATTCGTTCGAGGCGGTCTCCCGCCATGACAGGTGATGTGCGAAAAGGGAATTTTAGCTCAAAACCGCTATGCAATAATAACATAGCGGTTCGCAGTATAGCATATTGTGTATGAAACGGCAAGTCGGTCACGATGTTTTTTGGCAAATAGGCCCAGACGAGATTATTTTCATTGTAAATATTTAGATTGTGAGTAGTCTATTCCTTAATCGCAACGCGTCATTCCCCCGACCCCGTTCTTTTTTGACACGTATCATCCTTGATAGTATCATTCTGCTCATAAAGACCAGTGAAACCACAACCAGGAGCAGGCGCGATGTCGCATTTTTCACCTACGTCATCTGTAAAGGATTTTCTTGGCCGCGGCCCATTCCGCTTGTACATGGGCGGGCGTTGGGTTGAGCCTACTGGGGGCAAGTACTTACCCGCCGGCAGCCCATCCGACGGCGCCCACCTGGCAGACGTGGCCGCGGCGAGCGCCGCAGACCTCGACCACGCGGTGGCGGCGGCGCGCGCGGCCTTCGAGTCCGGGTGGGGACGCAGCAGCCCGACCGCAAGAGAGGCGTGTCTGCGTCGCTTCGGCGAACTGATCGCCGCCCACGCCGATGAATTGGGCGAGATCGAGGCGCTGAACAACGGCAAGCTCAAGCGGAAGGCGTGCGCGATTGATGCCCAGGTCGCCGCGCGGTTGGCCTTCCATTTCGCCGGCTGGCCGAGCAAGATCGCGGGCTACACGCCCGCGGTATCGTCAACGAATCACTTCGTCTACACCCGGCGCGAGCCGCTTGGGGTCGTCGCCATCATCTTGCCCTGGAATTATCCGCTCATCCACGCGGTCCAGAAGATCAGCCCGGCGCTGGCGTGCGGCAATACGGTCATCCTGAAACCCTCGCAGTGGGCCGCCCTGCCGGTCGTGCGCCTGGGCGAACTCCTGCACGAGGCGGGCTTCCCTCCCGGTGTGGTCAACATCGTCACGGGGACGGGCACGGAGGTCGGCGCCGCCATCGCCAAGCATCCCGGCATCCACAAGGTGCAGTTCACCGGCTCGACCGCGGTCGGGCGAGAGATGGTGATTGCGTCGGCCGGCAACCTCAAGCGCATCGCCCTTGAGCTGGGCAACAAGGCGGCGAACGTCATCTTTGCGGATGCCGACCTGGACGCCGCCATCCCCGGCGCCTTCAACGCGGCCTTCGGCTTCTCCGGCCAGAGCTGCGTGGCGGGCGCGCGGCTGTATGTGCAGAAGCCGGTGTTTGACGCGGTGCTGAGCGGGTTGTTGGAACGCGCTCGAGCCGCGCGCATCGGCCACGCGCTCGATCCGCTGACCGAGATCGGCCCGATCATCAACCGGCAGCAGGCCGAGGCGATCATGAGCTATGTCGAGGGGAGTCGCGCCCAGGGCGCCGAGGTGCTGTGCGGCGGGCGGCTGCTGACGGGCGGCGACTATGAAGGCGGATATTACATCGAGCCGACGCTCATCCTCGGCGCGCGCGACGACATGCCCGTCGTCCGGGATGAGATCTTCGGCCCGGTCCTGCCGGTGTTGCCGTTCGAGACCGAGGGCGAGGTCGTGGCGCGGGCCAACGATACGTCATACGGGCTGGCTGCGGGCGTCTGGACGCGCGACGTGGCACGTGCGCATCGGATGGCGGCGGCGCTGCAAGCCGGGGTGGTGTGGGTCAACACCTACGACTTTTTCGATCCGGCCGTGCCTTTTGGCGGGCTGAAGGGGAGCGGCTACGGCCGTGACAATGGCAGCGAGGTGATCATGGGCTACACCGAGCCGAAGTCCGTCTGGGTGTCTGTGCCGCCGATCGCCTGACCTCTTTTCTCATTACAGACCGGCCGAATCATTTAGCGGACGCTGGGATCGTGGCGTCAGCAGTGGCGCCGGCACGGTCCGACGCCAGGCCGCGCAATTCGTCCAACGCCACCAACGCGGCTTCGACCTGGGCCGCCCGGAAGCGGTGAATCAGCGCCACAAGGCCATCCTCATATACCCGGTCTCGCTCTCGTTCCAACCATGCTTGTAGGTGCGCCTTTTGCGCATCTACAAGCTGCACCGCCAGCGCTGGATCGCGCCGCAAGGCCAGATAGACGCGCGCCAACAGCGCCGTGCGGAGGTTGCGCGGATATTTCTCCGGGGTCGTGAGCCACGCCTCAAGTGCGGATTGCCCGGCCGGCGTCGGCGTGTAGAGCACGCGCCGCGGCCGCGTTCCGCTATCCTCCTCGGCATGTTCCATGATGAAGCCTGACTTCAACAACTTACGCAGCAGGAAATAGACCTCGCTGAGCTCGATCCGCCAGATCGCGCGCAGCGCGGCCTCGGTCTTGACCACTTGCGCCAGTTCGTAGCCATGCATCGGCCGCTCGCACAGCAGCGCCAGCACGATGTTTTCCGCAGGCCAGTCAGCTTGCATGGGCATCATCCGCCGTACTATAAGAATAGCATATTCAGGGTGTGAATAAGCGACAAGCGCATTATAGCGGTCTGGGGGCAGTGCTGTCAACCTCGCGCCGCATGGCGCGGGCGTATCTCGGTTTGGGCACGCGCCGACCCGTCATGCTGAATGGGTCTACCAGCGAAGGAGTGACAAACGCGTCCCCAACGTAAATGCATCCCGATGGCGCAGCCGATTTGACAGACACGGCTGGATAGGTTATTATTTCGGTTGTAAATACTTAGAATGTAAATAGCGCATTCTGCCCGCAATGATTAACCGCCACATCCGGTTTGTTCACCCACGCCAAAGGAGATGAAATGATGAACCGATCCCTACCTGTTGTCCGCCTTGCCGTGTGTTTGCTGGTGTTTTTCTTGCTGGCGGCCTGCGCCGCTCCGTCCGCGGCGCCGACAGCCGCCCCGACGCAGGCTGCCACGAGCGCCGGACCCATTACGGTAACGGATGCGCTTGGCCGCCAGGTCACTTTCCAGCAGCCGCCCCAACGCGTCGTGCTGGCGGGCAAGTCGCTCTTCATGGTGGCGGATGCCATCTACGCCTTCCCGGAAGCCGCGAAGCGTGTCGCGGCCATCGGCAGCACCGCGCAGAGCAAGCTCGATTGGATCCCGGTCGTTGATCCGAGCTACAAAGACAAGACGATCCTGCAGATCGACGCCGGCCCGGAGCAGATCGCGGCGGTCAAGCCCGATGCGGTGATTCTCAAGTCCACCAACGCCGAAAAACTCGGCAAGCCGCTGGAGACGCTGGGCATCCCGGTAGTCTACCTCGACTTCGAGACGCCGGAGCAATATCAGCGGGATCTGGCGACCCTGGGGCAGCTCTTCGTAAATCCGGCGCGCGCCCAGGAACTGGCGACCTTCTTCCAATCGCAGGCCGACAGGGTGACGCAAGCCACGTCCAAGCTGGCAGATGCCAAGAAGCCAAAGGTCCTGCTGATGTACTACACCGACCGCGATGGCGCAATCGCCTTCAACGTCCCGCCGATGTCGTGGACGCAGACCATGTTGGTGCAGATGGCGGGCGGGCAGCCGGCGTGGAAGGATGCGCAACTCGGTAACGGCTGGACCAAGGTCAACCTGGAGCAGATCGCCGCCTGGGATGCCGATCAGATCTACATCGTCGCCTACTTCAACAACGTCAACGATGTCGTCAAGATGCTCAAGGCCGATCCGCAGTGGCAGAAGATGCGCGCGGTCAAGGAAGGCAAACTGTACGCCTTCCCCGGCGACTACTACAGTTGGGATCAGCCCGATCCGCGCTGGATTCTGGGCCTCACCTGGCTGACCGGCAAGATCCAGCCGGACCTTCTCCCCGGCCTGAACATGGACAAAGAAGCGCGCACGTTCTACAGCAAGCTGTATGGTCTGAATGACGCCGGATATGATCAGTACGTGAAACCCAACCTGGTGGGAGATTTGCCTTGAGCCAGGAGCCGGCCCTGAGTGCCCGTCAGGGCGCGTCGAAGGAGCCTGCCCTGAGCGCGTCGAAGGAGCCTGCCCTGAGTGTGTCGAAGGGTGGCGCGGCCTACCCGCCTGAACGCGCGCTTTCTATCGCGCGGCGCGCGATGGAAGGCGCGCGTTCGGGCGGGTTGATCTGGCTGGTTTTGCTGCTGATCGGGGTGCTCGTGGTCTCGCTCTTCGTCGGCCGCTACCCGGCGCCGCCCTTGCTGACGCCGGATCGGCTGGCAACGGACGAACTGGCGCAACGTTTGGTGTGGAATCTCCGGCTGCCGCGCGTGTTGGCCGCGGTGCTGCTCGGCATGGCGCTGGCCGGCGCCGGCACCGTCCTGCAGATGATCCTGGGCAACCCGCTCGTGGAGCCGGGCTTCCTGGGGGTGTCGCAGGGCGCGGCGTTCGGCGCTTCGCTGAGCATCATCTTCTTGGGCAACGCGGCCTGGCTGGTGCAAGGCTCGGCCGCCTTCTTCGCCTTCGTCGGGCTGGGGCTGTCATATCTCCTGGCGCACCGGCTGCGCTACGGCGGGTGGGTGTTGCGACTGGTTCTCGCCGGGATCGCGGTCTCGGCGCTCTTTTCCGCCGGGGTCGGCATGTTGAAGTACATCGCCGACCCGCTGCGCCAGTTGCCCGAGATCACCTTCTGGCTGCTCGGCGGGCTGTGGAGCATCACCTGGACGCAATTACTCACCATCCTGCCGGTCACGCTGCTCGCGCTGCTCGTCATGTATCGGATGCGCTGGCGGCTGAACCTGCTGGGGTTGGACGATGCCACGGCCTTTTCACTGGGCGTCGCGCCCACCCGTGAGCGCGTGCTGGTCCTGACCGCGGCTGTGGCAGCCACGGCCGCGGTCATTTCGGTCAGCGGCATGGTGGGCTGGATCGGTCTGATCATGCCCCACCTGGCGCGCCGGCTGTTCGGCGCGGACGCCCGGCGCGCGCTGCCGGCCGCGCTGCTGTTGGGCGGAGTGTTCAGCCTCCTGTGCGATGATATCGCCCGCACGCTGTTGGCCGGTGAGATTCCCCTCGGCATCCTGACGTCACTCCTCGGCGCCGCGTTCTTCATGGGCTTGATGACAGCGCGCGCGCGGCACGCGGCAGCGCACAAGGCCGAGCCATGAACGCAACATCGCTGGCATTTCAAGACATCCGCTTCACCTATCCGGCGAATGGCCGGCCGGTCTTCCAGCAGCTTTCGCTGGAGATCGCGCCGGGCACCGTCACCGCGATCCTGGGGCCGAACGGCGCGGGCAAGACGACGCTCCTGCACCTGGCGTTGGGCTGGCTGAAGCCGCAGGCGGGGCACGTGGCGTTGCGCGGCCGGCCGTTGGCGAGTTACTCGCGCGGTGAGCTGGGCCGCGAGCTGGGGCTGGTTCCGCAGAGCGAGCATACCGCGTTCGAGTACTCGCTGCTCGAATACGTGCTCCTGGGTCGCGCACCCTATCTCAAGCCGCTGGAGATGCCGGGCGCTGAAGATACGCGCGTCGCGCTGGATGCCCTCGCCCGCGTGGGGTTGGCCGGCTGGGCAGAGCGTTCCATCGCGCGGGTGAGCGGCGGCGAGCGCCAATTGGTGCTGATCGCGCGTGCCCTGGCACAGCAGCCGCGCTTCCTGCTGCTCGACGAGCCGACCTCGCACCTGGACCTGGGCAACAAGGCGCGCCTGGTGGCGCTGCTGCGCGATCTCGTCAGCCAGGGCGTCACGATCCTGTTCACCACGCACGAGCCGGAGGTCGCGGCCGGGCTGGCGACGCATCTGGTTCTGATGCGCGGCGGGCAGGTGCTGCAAGCCGGGCCGTTGACCGAGACATTTACGGCCGAGCACCTCAGCACAACGTATGGCGTGCCCGTCGAGGTAGCGCGGGTGCGCGATCGGCAAGTCGTGTTGTGGGGTTAGGTGGGCCTTGGGGAGGAGAAAAGCTATGGCGATTCAGATTCGAAAAGCAAGCGTCGCGGATGGCCCGGCCATCGCAGATTGACAGACCCCCTGAAAACAGGTTCGCAGATTGACGGTCAGTGCTCGATCCCTTCCAGTTCGCCCAGGAAATCCTCGACCTCGGCCCTGGAGTCAGCGCGGATCGCAAAGGCCAGCTTGCGCGACCTGTACTTACGCCATGCATCCTTGATCTCTGTGCGGCCGGTCACATAGCGCCACTGCCCTTTGCCCAGCCGGTCAACACGATCGTACACGGCGCGCCAGTCCTTATCTTCATTCCCCGCGCCATACACCCAGGCGATCATGTCGAGCTTCGGGATGCCGCAGAGCGCCTCCAAATGCTTGAGCGCGCCCGGCCCGTCGAGATGGTAGACGAAGGCGTCGGCGTCGTTTGCTTCACTTTCCAAACAGGGGACGACCAACTCCCGGAACATCGCGGGGCTGATCATACAAGACGCGTCGCACTGCGGCCGGCTCTGGATGCCCGGCGTGTACGCGCCCTCCACGTTGATGCTGCCGTAACGGTCGAGTTGGAACGCCGCCCGGCACGCGGCCATGATCTCCGTGTGGGCCGCGTTGACCTGTGCCAACGCCCGCTCGATCTTCTCCGGGCAGGTCGCAAGGTCGAACATGAGCTGCTGCGGCCCGCGCAACGCCGCCAGCGCGTCGAGGTTGGCGACCAACGTCGGCGGGCAGATCAGGAGCTTGCCGCCGCACCGCTCCAGGAGCACACCGGCCGCCTCGACCGTCCGCTGCCACCAATAGCCCTCCGGGTGAAACCGGATTTCGGTCTTGTCCCAATCCTCGACACATGGGACCGACCAGGTGGTGTTGCGTTCCGGCGAAAGCTGAAGATCGGCGCCCAGCCAGGCCGCGAAGGTGTCCGGGCCGTATTCCAGGTAGTAATAGGGGATGCTCTCGGCGAGGAATTCGTGGGTCTCGGCCCAGGCCAGGAGTTGATCGGCGATCCGGCGCATGTCGCCGTCGAAGCAGTCCAGGTAGGCGGGCGCGGGCTGAGGTCGCGTCCCCGCCCGCGGCAAGGTGACGCGGATGGCCGGCCGGTTGTTCCGGCCCTGCCAGAAATCGGCCCAGAAGCGGCGCGCCCGGTCGAAGTCGGGCTTGAATTCAAGCCCCATAATGTCCGTGCTGTTCCACCAACTCGGCCACACGGGCGATCCGCTCCCAGCGCGCGTAGGGCGGCACCTGGTCGGCCACGCCGAGGACGTAGCGCGGCGCGGTCTTGAACACCCCCAGCACGCGGATGACGAACGCATCGAACTCGGCGTCGCTCACCAGGTCGCTGAACATCACGCCCGGCAGCCCGCCCCAGATGATCGTCTCCGGCTCGGCCCACTTCCACAACTCTTCCACCGGGATGTCGCCCGACGGCTCCGGCGTGACCGCTTCCAGCACGGCGAAGCCCGCCTGCGACACCTCGCGCATCAGCCCGCGCAGCGTGCCGTCAATGTGGATGTAGGAGTATTTGCCCGCCGCCCGGATGCGCTCGATCCAATGCGCTTCGTAGGGCCGGACGTACTTGTGATACATCTTCTTGCCGACCGACTCCGACGAGAGGTTTTCCGGGATCATCAGGCACTCGGCGGGCGAATCGAGCGCAAGCTGGGCCGCCTCACCGTGCTTGGCCGCCATCACCGCCAGCGTCTCGGCGAACTCCTCCGGCGCGTCGGTCAGCGCGTAGGTCACGGCCTCGATTCCGGCCTTCAGCGCCACCAACTCCATGAAGGGGCTTTTCGGCAGATAGCAGAGCACCAAGCCGTGATCGCCCACCAGATCGTAGCGCCGGACCGCCAGTTCGTAGTTCGGCTCGTAGAAGGTGTGCTCGTACAGATAGCGCAGCGGGGCCAGGTCACGCCAACTCTTGATGAAATGCTCGGTGCGGGCGCTGGTGTAAGAATCCGGGAGGTAGATGTGCGTCTCCTGGATGTCACCGTAGGGCGTGCGCACGCGGGTGACGCGGCGGTCGCCGGCATCGTCGTTGATGATCTCGATGCCGTCGTGAATCTCCCGGAACGGGAAGTAGCCTTGAAGATAAAACCCAACGCCCAGATCGCGGTGGAGCCGGTAGAGGCCATCCCCCTTGTACTTGTCCGGCATCAAATCGGCGCGGTTGAGCCAGTTGACCCAGTAGGCCAGATCGCCCAGCCAGGGGACGACGTCGGGCGTGCGGTGGTTGAGGACAGAGAGCGTGCGTTGGCGAATGGTCATCATGGTGGTTTACCATCCAATGCATCTGGACTGACGCTACATCCAACAACAGAACCGCAAAGGCGCAAAGGACGCCAAGAAAGACAGAGGCAACTTCGCGTGCTTTGCGTCTTCGCGGTTCAAATGCCCGGTCAAACAAGCAGCGGCGGTTTGCAGATCTTCTCCAGCGTCCGGCAGATCACCTCGACGTTCTCCAGCGACACGTCCGGCTCGCACTCGGCGTGGAGCATCAGGCCGCCTTCGGGCAGGTAGAGCGCCTCGAACACTTCGCCGATGTGATCCTCGATCTCGGACGGGGTGGCGAACGGGAAGAGCTGGCGGTCGAGATCCTGGTGCAGCGCGACCTTGCCCTTCGCCATCTTGACCAGCCCGTCGAGGCCGTTCGCCCGGATTTGCGGGTTCAGGAGCGTCACGCCGGCCTCGATCAGGTCGGGGATGATCTCCACGATGTGGCCATCGGTGTGCAGCCGGACCGGGATATCCGCGGCGCGGCACGGCGCGAACATGCGCATATACGACGGCTTGATGTACTTGCGCCAGAGCGTTGGCCCCATCGGCAGGATGCGTTGGAGGCCCAAGTCGTCGCCAAAGCCCATCATCTCCGGCCCGAACTCCAGCGTCTTGCGGATCACGGCGCTGTTGTAGCCCTCCACCATCTTGATGACGCGCTGGAGGCGGGGATCATCGGTCGCCATATCCATCATCAGGTTCTCGAACCGGCGCAGATAAAACAGCCGCATGTACATGAAGCCGTGCTGCAGCCCGCCGCCGTGCGCAATATCGCCGCGGGCGCGAGCCTCGTCCAGGCTGCGCTGCACCTGATCCCAATCGCGCGGGCCGAACGAGTCTTCCATCAGGGGATCGGGCGCGATGTAGGTTTCCAGCGCGCTCCAGTTTTCCAGCGGGAAACCGATCGGATGGCTGTCCAGCCCGCGCTCGATGTTCTCCCAGACCGTGCCCCAACAGTCCACGAAGTAGCCCAACTCATACAGGCGATTCGGCAGTTTGGTGAAGTCGAAGTCCACATCGCCGCGCTGGTAGCCCGGAAAGAGGCGCGGGTGGGCCAGGACGATCTCCTCCAGATCCGTGCGATACTTCATCCAGGTCGCGGGCATCAGGCTGACATTGCAGATCGTCCACTCTGGGTGGTCGAAGTAGATGGTTTTGAGAAAGTTAACGGAGTGCCAGTTCTTGCCGGTGTAGCTGATCATCGTATCTCCTATGCCTT
>CAZYHE010000093.1:0-11197 GCA_964647225.1 uncultured Anaerolineales bacterium | reverse complement strand
CGCCGCTGGCGGTCATCGCCGCGATCGGGGCGCTCTACCTGCTCGGCGGGAGGGCGTGATGCCACAAGCCCACGCCGGCTACTTCCACAGCGGCCTACCCTACAACCGCTTCGGCCGCGGGCCAGCCGTGCTACCTGGAGACCGAGACCGAATTGGGTTGACGTTGTTTGGAAACAAACCAATAAAACACATTCTGGAGGAAACCCATGTCCCAACATTCCTGTGAGAACTGTCCCATCCGCAAGAAGGCGGAAGCGCAACCGAAATCGCTGCTGGCGCGGCTGTGGCGCTGGCACACGGGCTGGTGTCCCGGCTGGAAGGCGTATCAGAAGTCGCTCACCGCAAAGCAATCGTGAAGGCATCGCATGAACGACAAATCCATCATCATCATCGGCGCGGGGTTCGCGGGGCTGTCAGCCGGGATCTACGCGCAGATGAACGGCTACCGCACGCGCATCTTCGAGATGCACACACTGCCCGGCGGCCTCTGCACGGCCTGGAAGCGTCAGGGTTACACCATTGACGCCTGCATCCATTGGCTGGTCGGCTCATCGCCCGGCAACAGTTTTCACCGGTTCTGGCAGGAAGTGGGGATCGCGCAAGGGCGCGAGTTTGTCAACCTGGACGAATTCATGCGCTACGAAGGGGCCGACGGCCGCACCTTCATCCTCTATTCCGATGTGAACAAGCTCGAACAGCACATGCTGGCGTTTTCGCCGGCCGATGCCGAGGCGACCCGCCAGTTCATTCGGGGCATCCGGCTGTGTCTGGCGTTCGACCAACCGTCCGAGTTCGACCCGCCGCTCGCCCGCCTGCGCAAGACGCTCAAGCTCGGCCTGCTGATGGCGACCCGCGGGCGAGAGATGCAGCGATGGATGCAGACGACGGCGGACGAGTTCGCCGGCCGCTTCCAGGACCCCATCATCCGGGATGCCCTGCGGGAGATGTGGTTCCCGGAATTCTCCGTGTTCTTCATGCTGTTCACTTTCGCCTGGCTGCACGCCAAGAGCGCCGGCTACCCCATCGGCGGCTCGCTGCCCATGTCCCGTGCGTTGGAGCGGCGTTACCTCGACCTGGGCGGCGAGATCCACTACCACAGCCGGATCGAGAAGGTGCTGGTGGAAGGGGACAAGGCGGTCGGTGTCCGGCTGGCGGATGGGAGTGAGCATCGCGCCGACCGGGTGATCTCCGCGGCGGACGGCCACAGCACGATCTTCAAGATGCTCGATGGGCGCTACGCCGACGCCGAGACGCGGGCGCCATACGAGAAGTGGCCGACCTTCCCGGCGCTGCTCTTCGTGGGGCTGGGCGTCAACCGCTCCTTCGCCGCTGAACCACAGACGGTCTCCGGTTTCAGTTTTGCCCTGCATAAGCCCACCGAGATCGCGGATGCGGTGGTTGAGCGGCTGCCGGTCCACATCTACAACCAGGATCCCACGCTGGCCCCGCCCGGCAAGACGAGCCTGGTGGTGATGTTGCCCAGCAGCTACGATTACTGGCAAGCCCTGGCCGGCGATCGCGCCGCCTACGATGAGAAGAAGGATCAGGTGGCGCGCACGGTGGTGGCGCTGCTCGACCAACGCTTCCCGGGCATTTCCAGCCAGGTGGAGATGGTGGACGTGGCGACCCCGCTGACCTGGCAGCGCTACACGGGCAACTGGAAAGGCAGCTTCGAGGGCTGGCTGATTACACCGCAGAACGCCTCGACCATGATGCGGCCGATGCGCCAAACCCTGCCCGGCCTGCAGAACTTCTACATGTGCGGCCAATGGGTGGAGCCGGGGGGCGGGCTGCCGACCGGCGTCACGAGCGGCCGGCGGCTCGTGCAAGCGCTGTGCAAAGAAGACGGCGGGGCTTTCGAGACGACGGTGATGGAGCGCCCATGAAAGCAAAGGAGACCCGATGAAGCAGGCAAATAGTGGGATATCGTCGCTGGGAACAGTGCGTTTGTTTCTCCGAGTTGGGACCTGATCGGAAACAGTGATGACCGTCGTTGACGGCGCTTTCGATCATCCTTTGGCACTCGAGGAACACGCCACCCTGCCGCTTGCCGGCGGCATCGAGCAGATGGGGTTCCAGTGCGGCCAGGTGTGGGGCGCGGCGCTGGCGGCCGGCGCGCAGGCGTATCAACTTTTCGGGCCGGGACCGCAAGCTGAGGCGGCGGCGGTCAGCGCCGCGCAGCGGCTCACTACATCCTTCCGCACCAGCTACAAGAGCATCAACTGCCTTGAAGTCACCGAGCTGGATTGGAAGAACGCAAAAGGCAAGCAGATACTCAAGTTCTTCCTGCGCGGCGGCCCGCTCCGCTGCTTCAGCATGACCGCAAGCTATGCGCGGGCCGCCTTCAGCGAGATTAACGCTGCCTTTTCCGATAAGCATCTCGAAGCGCCTGCCCCGCCGATCAGTTGCGCGGCCATGCTGGCGCGGAAGATGGGCGCGTCCGACCTGCACACGGTCATGGCGGCCGGCCTGGCGGGCGGCATCGGCTTGAGCGGCGGCGCGTGCGGCGCATTGGGCGCGGCGATCTGGCTCATCGAAATGAAGCGCGTGCAAGATGGAACCGGGCAAGTCGAGTACAACAGTCCCGAAGCGACCGAGGCAATTGATCGGTTCGTTCAGAGCGCCGACGGCGAATTCGAGTGCGCCAAGATCACAGGAAGGAAGTTTGAGAATGTCGCTGACCATGCGGGTTATTTGCGCGCTGGCGGCTGCGCCAAGATCATCGAGGCATTAGCTTCTCACAGAAGCAATGGGATGTTATGACATGGGGATCATCCTGTTCGCCCTGGGAACCATGGTACTGGTAATCGTCTCGCGCAAGCCGCTGCTCAACCCGCGCTCGCACGGGTTTTATCGCTTCTTCGCTTGGGAGATCCTGCTGGCGATGTTCCTAATCAACGCGCGCGGCTGGTTCCGCGACCCGCTGGCGTGGCATCAACTGGTTTCGTGGGCGCTGTTGATCATTTCGCTGGCGCTGGTCATTCTGGGGGTGAGGTGGCTCCGCCAGATCGGGAGGCCGGACGCGGCGCGGAGCGCCCCGTCGCTGTTGGGGATGGAGAAAACGTCCCGGCTGGTGACCATCGGCTTGTACCGCTACATCCGCCACCCCATGTACAGCTCCCTCCTCTTCCTGGGCTGGGGCATCTTTTTCAAGTCCACCTCCTGGCTGGATGCCGGGCTGGCGCTGCTCTGCACGGGTTTCCTGACCGCCACCGCTCGTATCGAGGAGCACGAAAATATCGCCTACTTCGGGGATGAATACGTCGCGTACATGCAGCGCAGCAAGATGTTCATCCCGTTCATCTTCTGAGAAAGCGACATGACCGAACACAACTCGAAAGTGTACTTGTTCTTGGCTGTCGCAGGCTTGTTTTGGATGATTTGGCACCTGCTGGTCGCCCGAATTTTGTTCGAACGCTCGAAGGAGTGAACATGAGAAAAGCCACCAAGACCGTCGCGACCTGGTTGGGCATCGCCGCCGGCCTCGCCGGCCTGGAGCACGGCTACTTCGAGATCTTGCAGGGCAGCACCCGCCCCGCCGGCCTGGCCTTCCCTTCGATGGGACCGCCCTGCAACCCGGAAGTGATCTGGAACGCCTGCGAACCGGCCATGAGCATCCTGCCCAGCTTCCTCATCACCGGTATCATGGCGATGCTGCTCGGCTTGGCGATAATCGTGTGGTCGGCGGTTTTCATCCAGCGCAGGCACGGCGGCCTTGTACTGATCCTGCTCTCGGTGGCCTCGCTCTTGTTCGGCGGTGGCTTCTTCCCGCCCCTGATCGGCCTCATCGGCGGCGTGGCCGGGACGCGGATCAACCGCCCGGTAAGCAGGAGTCCGGGACGCGTCACCCGTTTCGCGGCCAAACTGTGGCCCTGGCCGCTGGTGATCTTGCTGGTCTGGCTGCTGGGGCAGTTCCCGGTCGGCCACTTCTTCAACGATTGTCTGAAAAGCATCATGGGGTTTGGCCTGCTGCTGATCCTGACCATGCTGCCGCTTTCGGTCTATACCGCCCATGCCCATGACGCCGCGCGATAAGTGAGGAGGCCGGAGAAACATATGAACATCCTTGCCGTGGTGGGCAGTCACCGGAAAAAGGGAAACACCGCCCGCATCGTTCAGATGATCGGCGCGGAGCTTGAGACGCTGGCTACGCAGGCCGGACAGCCGTTGACCTTCGAGACGCTCTATCTGGGCGACCTGGATATCCATCCCTGCCGCGGCTGCCGCTCATGCTTCGACCGCGGGGAGGCGAAGTGCCCGGAGCCGGACGACCTGCCGGCCATCAAGGCGAAGATGGACGCCGCCGATGGCTTGCTGCTCGCCAGCCCGGTCTACGTGGACGATGTGAGCGGCCTCGTCAAGACCTGGATGGATCGGCTGGCCTACCTCTGTCATCGGCCTGGCTTCGGCGGCAAGTGCGCCTATCCGCTGGCCACGGTGGGCGGCAGCCCGACCCGGCACGCCCTGCGCACGATGAACGGCGCGCTGCTCACCTGGGGCTACCACCTGGTGGGGCAGGCGGGCCTCAAGATGGGCGCGCTGACGCCGGCCGATGCGATGGCGCGCTATCGGCCGGCGGCGGCCAGGGTAGCTGCGAGCCTGTTTCGTGCGGTCTCGCAAGAAGCGGCCCTGCGCCCATCGTTCGTATCGCTGCTCGCGTTCAAGATTCAGCAGTTGGCCTGGCAGCGTGAGCCACCCGATTCGTATGATGTCGCCTATTGGCAAGCGCGCGGCTGGCTGAATCCCGACTGCACGTTTTATGTGGCGCACCGCGCGCGCCGGTTCAAGGTCGCGCTGGCGCGCGCGGCGGGCGCGGTGATCGCACGATACATGATCTAGCACCCGCTGCTGCGCGTAATGCTTGCGCTACGCTGGAAGCTATGAGGTAACCTTGGAGGTGACCGATGAAACGCCAACCCCGAACCCTGACCCCGCGCGTGTTGGTTCAGGTGCTCCTATTCGTCGTGGTCGTACCTTTCTTGCCGCTGTTGATCTCCCGACAGTGGGATTGGTGGGCGGCCTGGGTCTACGCCGTTGTTTGTATCCTGAGCTTTGCGATCAGCCGGGCGCTCGCTGGACGGCGCAATCCCGGCCTGCTGGCGGAACGCGGCCGTATGCTGCAACATGCTGACGCCAAGCCGTGGGACAAAATGCTGGCCCCACTGGTCGGGCTGGGCGGCGCGCTGCTGCCGTTGGTCGCCGGGTTGGACGCGCTGTTCGGTTGGTCGGCGGGCTTCAGCCTGCCGATCAAGCTGGCCGCGCTCGTCCTCATCATCGCCGGTTACACCCTGGCATCCTACGCCCTGATCGAGAACGCCTTCTTCTCCGGCATGGTGCGGATCCAGACCGACCGCGGCCATCGGGTGATCTCCAGCGGCCCCTACCGCTGGCTGCGGCATCCCGGCTACGCCGGCGCGCTGCTGGCCTATCTGGCGACGCCATTCCTGCTCGATTCGGTGTGGACGCTCCTGCCCGCCGTCTTTCTGACGGCCGTGCTGATCATCCGCACTCGCTTGGAGGATCAGACCTTGCAGGCCGAGCTGGATGGCTACCGCGATTACGCCCGGCGGGTGCGGTTCCGTCTGCTGCCGGGGGTCTGGTAAGATGCCAGGTATGCTGGTGATCCACTCCAGCGCGCATACCCTGAGCGATCCGGCCAAAGCCGCGCAGTTGGAGGTGGCGCGCCTGGCGGGAAGCCTGGGCGGGCCTGCTCCGCTTCATGTTGGGATCAGGCGCGCTGGCCCGTTTTCGAGCCGGGCTGGCCTCGCGGCTCCTGTCCCTCAGCAAGCCCGCCGCTCCCGCCGCTCTGGTGATCACCATCCTGGCCGAGGATCGTTTCAGCTTCCGGCCGGAGGATCTTTAATGAAGACAAACTGGTGCCGGGCGTCGCGTTTGTTGGCGCTGACCGGAGGAAACTGAATCCGCCCGCGTGAAGCAGGAGAGACAAGCCATGCTCAAAACGCTCTGGTTTGCTCCGCTGGCGCTGGCCCTGTGCGCCTTCGGCGCCAATGGGCTGTTCCGCCGCAAGCCGCGGCCGGCCGCGCCGCGCATCAAGACTAACCGCCGGGCGAATGAAGTCGCCCAAACGCATGACCCATCCGGCAGCCTTGCGCAAGACCCCGCTTACGCAGGAATTGACGCCTACCTGGAACAGCAATTGGCGCGCCTGAACATTCCCGGCGCCGCCCTGGCCATCGTCGCGGGCGATAAGATCGTCCATCTGCGTGCTTTCGGCCAGGCCCGCCCCGGCGGGGCGGCGCCCACGCCGCAGACCCCCTTCTTCATCGGCTCGCTGACCAAGTCCTTCACGGCCCTGGCCGTCATGCAGCTCGTGGAAGCGGGCAAGCTCGCGCTGGACGCGCCGGTGCAGCGTTACCTGCCCTGGTTCCGGGTGGCCGACCCACCGGCCTCCGCCCAGACACCTGCACTTGCGCCGGAGCGCAGCGCAGGTGCAAGTGTGACCGTGCGTCACCTGCTCAACCAGACCAGCGGCTTCGCGCAGACGGCCGGCATGATCCCCCTGGCCGATTTCGATGACCGCCCGGATGCCGTCGAGCGCCAGGCGCGGGCGCTGGCGACGTTCGCGCCCACGCGCACGCCCGGCGCGGCCTGGGAGTACAGCAACCTGAACTATAACCTGCTGGGGCTGATCATTGCGGCCGCCAGCGGGGAATCCTACGAGGCGTACATCCGCAACCACATCTTTGCGCCGCTGGAGATGCGTCACAGCCACACGTCGAAAGCGGCGGCGCACGGAGATGGGCTGGCTGTGGGCCACCGCGCCTGGTTCGGCGCGCCCATCCCTGCGCCAGATTTGCCGGTTCCCATCGGCTCGCTGCCCTCCGGTCAACTGATCGCCAGCGCCGAAGACATGGCCCACTACCTGATCGCCCACCTGAACGGCGGCCGCTACGGCGACGCGCAACTTCTGTCGCCGCAGGGCATGGCCGAACTGCATCGTCCGGCGGCAAAGGCCGCCAGCATGGGGGTCGAGATGGGCGCCTACGGCATGGGCTGGTTTGTCCAGGAAACCGATCATGGGACGCGCGTCTGGCACAACGGCCAGACGCCGGACTTCTTCGCGTACATGGCGCTCCTGCCGGAACAGGGGCGCGGCCTGGTTTTGCTGGTCAATGCCAACCAGATGCTGCTGAATTTCGCCCTGTTGGGGGTCAGCGAGGGCGCGGCGGCCCTGCTGGCCGGCGCGCAACCCGATCGCTTCCCCTGGGGCGTCATTCCCTGGGTCCTGCGCAGTTTCCTGCTGATCCCGGCCATCGCCCTCGTTGACGTCATCGCGACCCGGCGCCGGGTGCAGCGTTGGCGCGTGGCCCCCGGCCGGCGCCCCGGCCCTGATCGCCTGTGGGCCTGGCACACGCAAAGCGTGCCGCCGGCCGTGCTCTACCTGGCGCTGGTGGTAATCGCGTGCATCCTGCTGACCAGCGCTCTGCGCAAGATGTTGCTGCTTTTCATGCCCGATCTCTCCTGGCTGGCCCTGCTCTGCGGCGGCTTCGCCCTGGTCTGGATCTTCGTGCGCATTTGGGGCGGCGTCGAAACCGGGCGCTATCTGGAAGCCTGGATGAGCCAAAGACATGCCTGAATCCGTCCTCATCATCGGCGCGGGCATGGCCGGGCTGACTGCCGCCGCTTACCTTGGTGTGCTGCCGCAAGTCTCGGCGCCGCGCTGGCAACGCGACGTGCCTTTCTGGACCATCCCCGGCGCCGACCGCCAGCTCTTGTGCGACGTGTGGCAGCCGCCGGAGGGCGTGCCCGCCTCCGGCCTGGCCTTCATCTATCTGCGTGGCAGCGGTTGGCGCTTTATCGACAAGGCCGTGGGCAAAACGTATGCCTTACGGCGGTCCCTGTTTGGCTTCCTGCCTGCCGGCGAACACCGCATCACGCTTGCCAGCATAGACCGGGAAGCCAACCCGATCGAGAGCAGGGGGTAGTATGAAACAAGCCGATACCTGGAAACCGCTCTACCGGGCTGGCGCACTTGCCGCCCTGACCGCCGCCGTACTCTTTCGGCGCAACATAGGCGCCGAAGTGTCGCTCTTCACCGGTATTGAGATGATTCCGACCAATGCGGCAGACTGGTTCAGCCTGTTGCAGCGCAACCCGTTCGTGGGACTGTCCTTCCTGGCGGTGTTCGACCTGGTCAACTACTTCCTGGTGGGGCTGGTGTTCCTGGCGTTAGCGGCGCGGCTGTGGCCGCTGAACAAAAGCCTGACGGCGATGGCCCTCGCCAGCGGGCTGGTGGGCATCGCCGTCGGGCTTTCCAGCAATATCTCGTTTTCGATGATGTCGCTCAGCCAGCAGTACGCCGCCGCAAGTGGTGAAGCGCAGCGGGCCGCGCTGTTGGCCGCCGGGCAGTCGCTCCTGGCGTCCAGCGGGGCGATGGCGAACTTCCCCGGCACGGGTACATACATGAGTTATCTGCTGATCGCCCTGGCGGGACTCTTATTGGCGCGCCAGTTGCTGCCCGCCCACCGCGCCACGGCCATCTTCGGCCTGCTGGCGGGCGGCTGCGACCTGGCCTACTGCCTGACTTTCGCGCTTTCGCCGGGCTTGCAGGTGCTGTTCATGGCCTCCGGCGGCGCGTTCTGGATGATCTGGCATATCCTGGTTGGGATTTACCTATTGAAATCTCTTCGGCGCGGCGATGCTGGCGGCCGGCGGCTTGCTGTTTCTCGTCTTCGACCTCGGCCTGCCGGTGCTGGCGGCGGTATCCGGGTTTGGGCGCACTAAACGCCCAGGAAGAGGATGACATGATTGGGTCTGTCCTGTTTGGCGTCCTTTTCATCCTGCACGCCTTCGTTCACCTGCTCTACGCCGGCCAGGCGCTGCGCTTCTTTGAACTGCGTCCCGGCCTGACCTGGCCGGATGGGGCCTGGCTGTTCTCGCGGCTGCTTGGCGACCCAGTTGCCCGCTGGCTGACGGCCGTTTCACTGGCGCTGGCAGCCCTCGGCTTCCTGGCCGCAGGGCTGGGTCTGTTCCTCGGGGCGGGTTGGTGGCGAACCGTGACCCTCGGCGCGGCGGGGCTTTCCGTGTTGATTTACCTGCTGTTCTGGGATGGCAAATTCCACGAACTGCCCGGCCAGGGCGGGATTGGCCTGCTCATCAGCCTGGGGATTTTGCTCCTGGCGCTTGTCTTTTGGGCGGGGGCGGCGCCCCGCCAGGCGGAAGACGGTATCAACAGCCTGGAGCAGGTGGAATTGGGTGGCGTCAAACAATGGATTTCGATCCGTGGCGTCGATCGCCGCGCCCCGGTTTTGTTGTTCCTGCATGGCGGGCCGGGCAGCGCCAACATCGCCAAATTGCGCCTCCAGGTTCCCGATCTGGAAAAACATTTTGTGGTGGTCAATTGGGATCAGCGCGGCGCAGGGAAAAGCGCCGCGCCAGGCTTCGACGCATCCACGCTTTCGAGGCAACAACTACTTTCTGATGCGCATGAATTGGTTGGCTTGCTGAAAGACCGGTTTGGCGTTCAGAAAATCTACCTGATGGGCTTCTCCTGGGGGAGCGTGCTTGGGCTTTCATTGGCGGATCAGTATCCCGACGATTTCGAGGCATTCATCAGCATCGGCCAGGTGGTGAACTATCGAATCGGGGAACAAATGTCGCTGGCATATCTGCGCGCAGCCGCCCAAGGGGCTGGGAATGCCCAGGCGATTGCCGAACTTGCCAATGTAGACCCGGCTTATACGTCCCCGGACTGGCAAAACCAACTCTCGACCCAGCGCAAGTGGCTGCTGCATTTTGGCGGCGTTTATCATACATCCAGGAGCTACTCGCACGAGATAGGAATGCTGCTCAAAGCCCCGGAGTATTCGTTTATCGAGGTTGCCCTGTGGCCGGGTAGCAGCAGCAATGCCCTGAAAGCAATGTGGCCGGAGTTAATGAACCTCAATTTTTTCGAGTCCGTTCCCGTTTTGCGCTGCCCAGTTTACTTTTTCGTCGGGCGGCATGATTACAACTCGCCCTGGCAGTTAACCGAGACCTATTACCAGGCAGTCAACGCCCCCGCCGGGAAGCAGCTGGTCTGGTTCGAGAACTCGGCTCACGACCTCTTTTTCGATGAACCCCGGCGATTGGAGCAGGAGGTCCGAACGGTTTTGGAGATGCAGAACCAGCCCTGAAAAGGAGCAAGCCATGACCTCGACCAACCGGTTGGAAACCCCTGACCCGCGTTACAGCACCATCTACCGCCTTGGCGCTCTCGCCGGTATCCTCAGCGTGTTAACATCTTCCTGACCGCTTTCGGGCTGCTGCTCTCTTTTGCCCTGTTTGCCGCCCATCGCAAGGTCAACCCCGGCTGGGCAGGGTTGGCGCTGGTCATTTCCGCCATTGGCGGGGCGGTTTTCTTTGCCACCAGTTGACAAAATAAGGAGTTCAAACGCCGATGACTACAACGCAATCTGTCCATACCCGTCATCTTTCTGGGGTTTTCACCCTGTCCCTCATTGTGGCCGGGTTGATGACCGCGCTCTCGCTGACCGGGCTGCTCTTCCCGATGGCAACGTATCCCAACGAGGACTTGCGCCAATCTTTTGCCACCAACGATGTGGTTAATCTCGTGATTGGCCTGCCCGTGCTGGTGGGCACACTGTGGCTCACCCGTCGCGCGAAATTGCTTGGATTGCTGGGACTGCCCGGCGCGTTGTTCTATGTGACCTATAACTCGATTGCCTATGCAGCCGCCATGCCGCTTACCTGGCCTTTTTTCGTCCACCTGACGCTGGCGGGCCTAAGCGTGGCCGCCATATTCCGGCTTCTCTCCAGCGTTGACGGGGCGGCAGTGCAGGCGCGGTTACGGGGCCGCGTGGCAGAACGGTTCGGGGCGGGTGTCTTGCTGGGCTTCGGGGCCTTGTTTTTCCTGCGCGCGGTGGCGGAGTTTTTCGACGGCGCGGCCGGGATGGCTGAATTCGGCGTTCTGGTCGCCGACGGGCTGACGACACCTTTCTGGATTCTCGGCGGCCTATCCCTGTGGCGCAAGCAGCCGCTTGGTTACGTCAGCGGGGCGGGGTTGCTCTTTCAGGCCAGCATGTTGTTCGTCGGCTTGATCGTGTGGATGGTTCTGGCGCCGCTTGTGACCGGCGCCCCCTTTGTCTTGACCGACTTGGTGGTGATTTTGATCATGAGCCTGATCTGCTTGATACCCTTCGCACTCTTTGTGCGCGGCATCGCCAAGGCCGAGGTT
>CAZYHE010000092.1:8079-11234 GCA_964647225.1 uncultured Anaerolineales bacterium | reverse complement strand
TCGTGCGCGCCGCCGCCGTGCCGGCAACATGGGTGCCGTGCCCGTGGTCATCCGCCACGTTGTTGCTGCCCTGCGCAAAGTTCCAGCCGTGGACGTCATCCACGAAGCCGTTGCCGTCGTCGTCAATGCCGTTGTTCGGGGTTTCCCGCGGGTTCGTCCAGATGCCGCCGATCAGATCCTCGTGCTGGATGTCCACGCCGGTGTCCAGGATGGCAACCACTACATCAGAGTGGCCCATCGTGAAGTCCCACGCGGCCGGCATCTCCAGATACGTACCCAAGTAAATAGACTGGTAGCTGGCGTAACGCGGATCGTTCGGGATCGCATCGAGGGCGATGGTGTAGTTCGGCTCGACCCACTCCACGCCGGCGATCGCCGACAAGTCTGCCGCCGCGGCAGCCAACGCCGCGCCAGATTCAGCCTGCGTGAGCGCGGCCGCGTTGCCGGCCGTCTCGACGACGACCAGGCCAAGCTGGGGAATGACCCGCCGCACCGTCAGCCCGGACGCGGCGCTGAACTGCGCGGCCCGCGCGGGCGCGGAGCCAGCCAGCTTCACCAGCAGTTGGCCGGGCACATGCGGCGCCGACCAATCGGGTGTCGGCCGCGCGGGTGCGTGCGGCGCGGACGGAGCTTGCACGGCCGCGACCCCGCGGGCGGTCCACAAGTTGCCCCCGACAAACAGGAGCGCGCTGGCGATCAGGAGCAGGATCGGCCCGCTGCGGTTGGGTGCTGGTGATTTGTACATCTTGGTACCTTGGTATGTTGGTAGATTGGTAGATTGGTGTCTTTCGGCTCTGGCCGGTCTCTGACCGAGCCAGCGTGGGGCGAAAATCCACCCCTACCCGCCTCTGCGTCCGGCCCCGCTGATGGATTGGCCGAGCACGGCCTGCAAATCGTCGCCGTACTTCACCAGGTAGGCCGGCAGGCCGCTGGCCTGGAGATTGGCGACCGTGTCGCGATAGTCCGGGGCCGGCCCAAATGTGCTGGCCGCAATGAAGACGCCCACGCCCTGCACGCCGCGCGCGCGCAGGCTGCGCAAGGCCGTCACCCACTTCGTGTCGGTCGAGGGAGTGATGATGATCAACGTCGTATGGCGGGCCAGATGTGCGCCATCAGTGGCAAGCACCTGCGCCAGTGGGACGGCCCCTTCCGCCTGCATCACGGCCAGCACCTCCAGCAAGCGCGAGAGTTGGCGCTCGCCCCGGTCGGGCTGGATGAACTCGCGACGCTGCGGGTAGCTGAGAAATCCCACCTCGCGATCCATCTGCAGGAAGTGCTGCGCCAACGACGCGGCGATCGTCACGCCGTATTCGACCGTGCTGGGCGGCAATTCGATGCGCGGCTCGCCCCGCCGCGCGGCCCACGCCAGCGGTTCGGGAGCCTTGGGCGTCCACGGTATTTCGGTCTGCACGCTCTGATCCATGTCGAGGAAGATCCACAGATCAGCCTCGGGATCCAGCTCGAACTCCTTGGAGATCAGCCGGCCGGTGCGTGCGGTCGAACGCCAGTGGATGCGGTTGAAGCTGTCGCCGGGATCGTAATCGCGCACGCCTGAGACGCTGGCCGTGATGTACGGCGTGCGGCGGTGCATCGCTTCGCCGCCGGGCAGGTAGCCGGTGGGCGGCACGAAGCCAGGGATGGGGATCGTGGCCGGCGCGACCACCAGCGAAGTCATCTCGGCCAGCGGCCGCGTGAAGCGGAAGATGCCCAGGGGGTCGCCGCTGGTGAGGACGACAGGCCCCATCGTAAAGCGGCCGCGCTGCTGGCACATCGTGCGCACCTGCCAGCGCGACGAGGCACGGCCCGCCAACGAGTTCACCACCCGGCTGACCTGATGGCCGGGCAGATCCGAGTCATCATCCACCTCGACCCACAGCTTGGGCCAGCGCGACCGGTTCGCCAGCTCCAGCGATTCCTCGAAATACTTGCCGACCTGCGAACGCTGGATGCGCGAGCCGCGCTTGAGCGTCAGCCCGCGCAGGTTCGCCCAGGCCCACCAGAGGGTCACTGCGATGACGCCGGTGATGAAATAAAGGAGGTTGTAGGCCCACTCGCGCCCGGTGTTCAAGGCGAACAGCAGCGCCAGCACCCACAGAACGGCGATTCCCCAAGCGCGTCGCACGTTACTCTACCTCGCTCACCGCGTGACCTTGGCCCGCATGCCAGGCACGGGGATGGATGCCGAAATCTGCTCGACGATGGCCCGCGCCTCCACGTTTTTCAACCGCGCCGAAGGGCTGATGATCAGCCGGTGGGCAAAGGTGGAGATCAGCAGCATCTTCACATCATCCGGGATGACATAGGTGCGGCCTTCCAACGCGGCGTAGGCCCGCGCCGCCTTGAAGAGCGCCAGGCTGCCGCGCGGGCTGGCGCCCAGGTAGACATCGGGATGCCGGCGGCTGGCGTTTGCCAGATCAACGATGTACTCCTTGATCAGATCGTCCACGTAGATCTGCTTGATCGCCATCTGGGCCGCCACCAACTCCGCGGCGGTCACCGCCTGGCCGATATCCTCCAGCGGGTGGTGTTCACGCTGCAGCTCCAGGATACGCATTTCGTCTGCCGCGGCCGGATAGCCCAGGCTGACCCGCATCATGAAGCGGTCAATCTGCGCCTCGGGGAGCGGGAAAGTGCCTTCATACTCGATGGGGTTCTGCGTCGCCAGCACCAGGAACGGCCGCTCCATCGGATAGGTGATGCCGTCCACGGTGATCTGGCGCTCTTCCATCGCCTCCAGCAGCGCGGATTGCGTCTTGGGCGTGGCGCGGTTGATCTCGTCGGCGAGCACGATCTGCGCCATCACCGGGCCGGGGCGGAACTCGAACTCCCGCGTCTTCTGGTTGAACATGGATACGCCGGTGACATCGCTGGGAAGCATATCCGGGGTGAACTGGATGCGGCGGAACAAACAGCCGATGGACTTGGCGATCGCGCGCGCCAACATCGTCTTGCCGACACCGGGCACATCCTCGATGAGCAAGTGGCCCTCGCACAGCAGCGCGATCAGCGTCATCTGCACTTCACGCCGTTTCCCGACGATGACGCGCTCGACGTTTTCGGTGACGCGCTCCGACAGGGACCGGACGACCTCGATATTGATATCAGCCATTGCCTGTGACTCCTGGTCAAATTACGGCTCGCAACCTGCTTGCGTT
>CAZYHE010000092.1:6630-7979 GCA_964647225.1 uncultured Anaerolineales bacterium | reverse complement strand
AGCACCAGACAGTGGTAGATCAGGTCGGCCATCTCTGCGGCGACCCGATCATCCCCCTGGCTGAGCGCGGCCACGACGGTTTCCACTCCCTCCTCGCCCACCTTCTGGGCGATGCGCGGCAGCCCCGCCGCGAACAGGCTCGTCGTGTACGATCCGGCCGGCGCGGAGCGCTTCCGGTCGGAGATGATCTCCTCAAGTTTTCCGATGATATCGTCCATGCCTAATCCTCTGCGGCCACTTCCCGGAAGAAGCAACTGACCGCGCCCGTGTGACACGCCGGGCCGGCCGGCTCGACCTGCACCAATAGCGTGTCACCGTCGCAGTCGGCCCAAATGCCGGTGACGCGTTGGATGTTGCCGGAGGTTGCGCCTTTGTGCCACAACTCGCCCCGACTGCGGCTCCAAAAGTGCGCCTCGCCGGTCGTCCGCGTCAGGCGCAGCGCCTCGGCGTTCATCCAGGCCACCATCAACACTTGCCGCGTGACCGCGTCTTGCACCACCGCCGGGATCAGGCCGGCCGCGTCCCATTTCAAATCCATCATACAGGCTCCGTCCGCTCACCCGGCGCGCAGCAATCCCCGCAACACCGCCAGATTTTCAACATCCTCGTGCATGTCCTCACCCTTCGGCGTCTCCAGGATCATCGGCACGTCCGCGAAGCGCGGGTCGTTGAGGATGTTGGCGAAGGCGTCCAGGCCGAGCAGCCCCGTGCCGATGGCATCGTGGCGGTCTACGCGTGCGCCCAGCCCCTTCTTGCTGTCGTTGAAGTGGAAGCACTTGATGCGCGCGATCCCGGCCAGCCGGTCGAATTCGGTCATCGTCGCGGCGTAGGCATCGGCGGTGCGAATATCATAGCCGGCCGCGAAGATGTGGCAGGTGTCGAGGCAGAAGCCGATCCGCTCCGGCGCTTTGACCCCGCCGAGCATCGCTTGCAAGTGCTCGAAGCGATAGCCCAACGCGGTGCCTTGCCCGGCCGTGGTCTCGATCAGCGTGCGCGTGCGGAAGCCCGGCGTCGCGGCGTGCGCCGCGTCCAGCCCGGCGATGATCCGGGCGATGCCAGCCGCCTCGCCCGATCCCATGTGCGCGCCGGGGTGGAAAACCACGCCCAGGATACCCAACTGTTCGGCGCGGGTCAGTTCGTCAATGAACGCCTTCACCGACTTCTCCCAGAGCGCGTCGTCGGGCGTGCCCAGGTTCAGCAGATAGGCGGCGTGGGAAACGACCGGCTGAATCCCCGTGGCGGCCTGCGCCGCAAACCACCGCGCGATCTCCTCGGGAGCCGCGGGCTTCTGCTCCCAGCGGGTTTGGTTCTTGGTGAATACCTGCATCGTATTGATGCCGATGGACTGC
>CAZYHE010000092.1:3727-6530 GCA_964647225.1 uncultured Anaerolineales bacterium | reverse complement strand
CTCGCCATCGTGCGTCAGCTTGGCGACGATGCGTTCGGCCCGGCGGATGACGGTGCGGGCGATGTCGAGCCACGCGCCGCCAACGCTATCGCCCGACACGATGAACGCGGGCGGCATCTCGACGCGCTTGCCGAGCGCGTCGGTCTTCTGTTCGAGCCAGGTTAGCCGCTCGTCGCCCAGCCAGGGCGGCCGCGTCGCGGTTTCGGGCAGGGTTGCCAGATCGGCCATCAATTTGTAAAGATCGCGCTGCACCGACAAGGCCAGGGTGCGCACCTGCTTGTCCTTCGCCTGGGCGCGCGCCATGCCGAGCACCGCGGATGCCTCATCCACCGTACCGCACGCGTCAGGCCGGTCGGCATACTTCGGCACGCGCTCGCGGCCCAGGACGCCCGTATACCCATCATCGCCAGTCCCCGTGTACCATTTCGTGCTCATATGCCCTCGCTTCAATGATTTACCAATCTACCAATTTCCCAACTTACCAATCTACCGATTCACTCACCCCACGCCCACCCCGAGCTTGTACACCAACGGCCCGCCCAGCCAACTCTCGACCAGGATCAACAGCGCGCCCAGCAGGAGCAGGGCCAGATAGCCCCATCGCCCCGCGCCGCCCGACAGCAGCCGCTTGTCCTTCAGCGGCCAATAGAGCGCCAGGCCGAACACGACCATCAGCGCGATGCCGGCGGTGATGTGCAAGTTGATGGTGTCGCGCACCACCGGGGTGTCCGGCGCATGACTCTGGTCAATCAACCCAGTGACCCCAGCCACAACCGCGCCGATCCAGCCGAGGAACACCAGCCAGCGGCCAGCCCACAGCCAGCGCTCGGCCGCGCCCGCGCAGGCCAAACCGACCGCCACGAACAGCACTCCAGCCAGCGAGAGGGCAATCGGGAAATGCACGAAGCGAGGATGGAAGGGGAAGAGCGCATCCATCATCGGCCCGACCTCAACTGGATCAGATAGCCCGTGCGCGGGGCAAGCTGGGGGAGCGGCTGATAGCCATCGAAGCCGCCCACGGCATCCAGGGCCGGCGGCGTGACCGGCGCGCCCGCCAACACATCTGTTGCGCTCAGTGGCCCGGCCAGCTTCCCGCCCGCCAGTTTGAGTGTGTAGCTGGTCACCGGCCCGCTGTCGAAGTTGTAGATGCCCAAGAACGTCTCATCCCCGTGCCGGCGGAGAAACGCATAGACGCCCAGCTTGTTCGTCTCGAGCGGCTCGAAGCTGCCGATCCGCAGCGCGGGGTGCGCGTTGCGCAGGGCGATCAGCTTGCGATACCAGTTCAGCAGCGACGCGGGGTCGGCGCTCGCGGTCTGGACGTTGACCGTCTCGTAGCCGGCGTTGACCGGCTGCCACGGCGTCCCCGCGGAGAAGCCGGCGTTCGTGCCCGGCGTCCACTGCATGGGCGTGCGCAGCTTCTCATCCGGTTTGACCCCGGTCATCCCGATCTCTTCGCCGTAATAGATGAACGGCACGCCGGGCACGGTCATCAGGATGAGCGCGGCCAGCCGGGCGCGGTCGGGTTGGCCGGCAAGCTGCGACATGGCGCGATCCTGGTCATGGTTGGTGAGGAACGTGGCGAACTGGCCCGGCGGGAAGGTCGCCAGCGATTGGGTCAAGGCTGTCGCAAACGCGTCGGCCGTGAGCCGGCTGATGGAGTTGAGGATGCCCTGCGCCAGGTCGAACTCGAAGGCCAGATCCACGGCGGCCGGCACGTATTGCCCGACCTCCGCGGTGCTCGTCCAGATTTCACCCACGGCCATCGTATCAGGCCGGGTCTCCTTGACCACCTTCTGGAAGCCGCGCAACCAATCGAGGGTCTCTGGGATGCTCGCCTGCTTGGCGCCATCTTCGAGCAGATAGCGCACCGCATCGAGCCGGAACCCGTCTGCGCCCATCTCCTTCAGCCAGAACCGCGCCACCTTGTGCATCTCATCGGTGACCTGCGGGTTGCGGTAGTTCAAGTCGGGCATCCCCTCCCAGAACATCCCGAAGTACCACTGGTCGCCCAGCCGATGCCACACCTGTTGGCCCCACGGCCCGCGATAGCCGCCATCCTTGTCGGCCCAAATGTACCAATCGCGATACTTGCCGCCCGGCTGGCTGGCGTCCTGGAACCACGGGTGCTGGTTGGAGGTGTGATTCAACACCAAGTCAATGATGATGCGAATCTCGCGCTTGTGCGCCTCGGCCATTAGCCGCTTGAAATCAGCGTTCGTGCCGTACAGCTTGTTGACGGTGAAGTAATCACTCACATCGTAGCCGTGATAGCTGGGCGATTCCATGATCGGGGTGAGCCAGACGCCGCGCACACCCAGCCCTTGCAGGTAATCCAGCTTCTCGATGATCCCCTGCAAATCGCCGATGCCGTCGTTTGCCAACGGCCCCGTCGTCGAATCGGCGAAAGAGCGGACGAAAATTTCATAGAAGACCGCATCGTTCCACCACGGCATCTTCGCGGCGGCCGGAACCGCGGTCGCGGTGGCTGGCGGGGGAACGGTCGGAGACGCGGTTGGGGCGGCGGTCGGCGCGGGAGTCGAGGTCGGCGCGCTCTGGCTTGTCGTAGGCGCCGGCGGCAGCGTCGGCGGAACCGGCACGCATCCCGCCAGCAGCAGCACGAAGGTCAAAACCAGCCATAGATTCAGTGCTTTTCGCGTCATCTTTCGCTCCGTAAATGTCCACCGATCCATCCAGCAAACAGCCGTCAGGTCGCAATTTTAGCCGCAACAATCCTCTGCCGTGTAAATCAGCCGCGGATGGACACGGATAAGCGCGGATCAGGAACGAGAAACGATCCGCGGCC
>CAZYHE010000092.1:0-3627 GCA_964647225.1 uncultured Anaerolineales bacterium | reverse complement strand
AATTGCAGCGGCCGGCCATAGCTTGCCGCAATCAGCCGCTCGGCGAAGTGCTTGCCGCGCGGCATCCCGCTCGTCCGCATCTCATGCACCGCGACCGGCAGCGGATAATAGACGCGGTGATGCTCCGCACGCCACGTCGCTCCATCCCACGTCAGCACCGCATAGACGGCGCGCTGATCACCGTCCATCGGCAGCCCGGCGCTGGCAACATCCACCAGCAGCCGCCCGCGCCACGCACGGATGAGCGGGACATGGATGTGGCCGAAGGCCAGGGTCTGCCAGTCCGGCGCCGCACCGCCTTCCGGCATCAGCAAGGCGTCCAGGTCGGCGTCCGAAAGCTGCGCGATGATCGGCCGGGTGAGATCGGTCGGGTTGGCATGGACGATCAGCAGATCATGCCCCGGCGCGGGCGAGACCCGGTGGGCGAACGGCAGATGCGCGAGATAGGCCGCGCGCTCAGGCCCCAACCGGTCGGTCATCCAGCCGAGTTGGGCGGCAAAACGCTCATCGTCCTTGCCGGGCGGCGTCTCGCCGGGCTGCCGCAAGAAAAACGCATCAGTGTTACCCTGGATCGCGGCCGTCGCCACCTGGCGCACGCGATCCACCACTTCCGCCGGCCACGGCCCCGACCAAACCAGGTCTCCGGCCACGATCACCTGATCGAACGGCCCGCGCTGCGCCATGTCGTTCAGCACGGCGTCCAGCGCAACCAGGTTGCCATGAATATCGGAAAGGAGGGCGATCCTCATTGACGTCGCTCCTGTCTCGGAATCAATAACGGATCACGGCTGCGCCCAGCGCCTTCGGGCCGGCATGGGCGGCAAAAGCCGGGCCGGCTTCGACCGCGATGATCTCGGCCGGGCTGACATTTACCAGGATCGAGAGGTAGGCCACCAGATCGTTCGCAACTTCACAGCCGCGCGTGTAGGCGGCCGCAACCGTTTCGACGGGCAAGCGCGAACGCAGCTCTTCCTCGATACGTTGCAGCGCGCCGCGCGTCGAGCGTGCCACGCCCACGAACCGAAAGTCGCCATCGGCCATCTCGACGATGGGTTTCACGCGCAAGGCCGAGGCGACTCGCTCGATCAAGGGCATCAACCGGTCGAGCCGGCCGCCCCGGCGCACCCATTCCAGCGTGTCGAGTGCGAAAATGATGGAAGTGCGCTTCCGTACATCCTCGAGCATCTGCTGAATGACCTCCGCGCTGCGACCGGAGAGCGCCTCTTTGGCCGCCGCCAAAACCTGCAGCCCCATCCCCAACGAAAAGGAGCCGGTATCCACGACCCGCACCCGCTCGCCGAACTCCTGCGCAGCCGCCCAGGCTGCGTTGAAGGTCCCGCTGTGGCGTGCCGGCAACGTGAGGCAGACGACATCATGGCCCGCGGCGACGAGCTTTTCAAAAACCTGATAGAATGCGCCGGGCGGGGGCGAGGATGTGCCTGGCGGGACCGGGGAATCCCCGGCGCGCGCCCAAAACTCATCCGTGCTCAGATCCGAGCTTGGGATCATCTCTTGACCAAAGCGCACATAGACGGGCACGATGGTAATGCCAAGCTGAACGATAGTCATCGGCGGCAGATCGCAACCGCTGTCAGCCACGATGCGGACGCTATTCATCAAATCCTCCTCACTCAATCGGAAGCTTGCCCCATTATATCATTTCAGGCAGTAAGCGCAATCACTGACCTACCGCATTCTCAAAAATTGCCTCTCGTGGTAGAATAGGGATCAGTTGCTCAAGTACGACGGGAACTCATCAGCGGAGATGGACGATGCAACGGATCGAATTTACTAAGCGGTCACCGGATGGTGTGGAATTCTTCTTTCAAGGCTGGCAGCCAGCAGGCGCGCTGACCGGCGTTGTTTGCCTGGTGCATGGCCTGGGCGAACACACGGGGCGCTACGCGCATGTGGCCGCCGTGCTGAACGCGGCCGGCTATGCGATGCTCGGCTGCGACCTGCGCGGGCACGGCAAATCGGGCGGGCTGCGCGGGCATACGCCCACCTACGACACATTGATGGATGACATCGGCCGCTTGTTGGACGAGGCAGCCACGCGTTATCCCGGCAAGCCGCGCTTTCTCTACGGCCACAGCCTGGGCGGCAACCTGGTGCTCAATTATGCCCTGCGACGTTGCTCAGGAGAAGCGCTGCGGCGTAAACCAGCCATTGCGGGGGTGGTCGCCACCAGCCCCGGTTTGCGCATCGCGACCCCGCCGCCCGCTTTGCAGATCGCGCTGGCGAAGGTGATGAACCGGCTTTACCCCGCCATGCAGATGCCGAACGGCCTGGCGCTCGACGGATTGGCGCGTGACCCCGAAGTGATCCGCGCCTACACGAGCGATCCGCTCGTCCACAACAAGATCTCGGTCCGCCTGGCGACGGGCATGTTGGCGGCCGGCGAGTGGGCGTTGGCGCACGCGGCCGAGTTCCCCGTCCCGTTGCTCCTCGTCCACGGCAGCGCGGACAGGCTCACCTCTGCGCCGGCCAGCCAGGAATTCGCGGCGCAAGTGCGCGGCGACTGCACGCTGAAGATTTGGGAAGGGTTTTATCACGAGACGCACAACGAGCCGGAGAAGGCGGAGGTGTTGGGGTTCATGGTGGAGTGGCTGGGGAAACATACGGTAGCCTGAAAAACAGCGCAGGAGACACCCATGCCAGAGCCGCTTACGATCAGGTTTATTCGCAGCCAAGTTCGGGCCAAGACTTATCGTCTGACCAAACACGCAACCATTGCTCGGCTGGAGCGAGGAATACAGATCAGCGACATCGAACGCGCGCTATCAAACGGTGAAATTATCGAGCAGTATCCTGATTCTGAACCATACCCATCTTGCCTGATCTTGGGGTGGTTGGCTTCTGGCGATCCGCTGCATGTTGTTTGTTCCAGGGGCCAAGTGGAACCTACGCTGCGTATTGTGACCGTCTATGAGCCAGAAGATGCGCTGTGGGAACGGAGTTACAAGATCAGAAAGGTGACGAAATGATTGATATAATTGATCGATGTGATTTGTGTGGCGGTCCATTGAGACCTGGCAGAACTACGCTAGAAATTTGGCGAGGCGATGAATTGCTAATTGTGCGAGATCTCGCGGCGGATGTGTGTCAGCAATGCAAGGAGGCCTATATCTCCGCCGAAACCTCAGAGCACTTGGATCATTTCCTGGCTGAACATCACCGACATCGGCCAGAACGTTACTTTGCTGTGCCCCAATACTCAGCCGCGCAAGCCTTAAGCGCGTGATTTAGCTCGGAATGATTGTGATGCCAAATAACCGCTTGCCATTTGGTTGGGACGAGGAGCGCCTCCGCCACGTCCTAGCTCACTATGAAACTCAAATTGACATAGAAGCGGTGGCCGAGGATGAGGCAGCAGCCAGAACACATCGAGGTGCATCCATGTCATCTTCTCTTCTCATCACCCACGGCCAGGTCTTCACCCTGGGCCAGCGCAACGAGTTGATCGCCGACGGCGCGATCTACATCGAGGGCGATACCATTGCGGCGGTCGGCTCGACGGACAGCCTGACCGCCCGGTATCCGGCGGCCGAGCGGCTGGACGCTGGCGGCAAGCTCGTCCTGCCCGGCTCGATCTGCGGACACACGCACTTCTACGGTGCGTTCGCC
>CAZYHE010000091.1:0-11284 GCA_964647225.1 uncultured Anaerolineales bacterium | reverse complement strand
CTCATGCCAGGCAACCTGCTGCCTTCCATCGTAGACGGCCTGCTCCTGGGCTTCGTCTACGGCATCGTCGCCCTGGGGCTGAGCCTGATCTGGGGCGTGATGCACGTGATCAACCTGAGCCACGGCGCGATCACCGCGCTGGGGATGTTCGCCACCTATTTCCTCTTCACCGCGCTCGGCGTCAATCCCTACCTGGGCGTGCTGGTGGTGGCGGTCCTCGGCTTCATCCTCGGTTATCTGATGTACCACATCGCGGTTCGGCGGGTCATCAGCGCGCCGTACCTTTCCAGCCTGCTCGCCACCTTCAGCGTCAACATGATCATCATCGGGGTCGGCACCGCCCTCCTGACCACCTCGCCGCACACGATCAACTACTCCCTCGGCTCGCTCAGCGCGGGGCCGCTGACGGTGCAGGGGACACGGCTGATGGCCGCGGCGGCCGCGATCATCATCGCGGGCGCGCTCCAGCTCTTCCTCTATCGCACGCAGCGCGGCAAAGAAATCCGGGCGGTCGCCAACAACCGAGCGGCGGCCGAACTGATGGGCATCCCAACCACCTCGGTGCTGGCGTTCAGCTTTGGCCTGGGCACGCTGATGGCAGCCGTGTCGGGCGCACTGATCTCGACTTTCTTCCCGTTCACCATCCTGACGGGCGATCTGTACCAGTCGAAGGCGTTCGTGATCTGCGTGCTGGGCGGGCTGGGCAACCCCCTGGGCGCGCTCGTCGGCGGGCTGGTGCTCGGCCTGCTGGAAGGGGTCATCCCCGCGTTCATGCCCGTGAGTTGGGTGCCGGTGCTCGAGTTCGGGCTGTTCGTGCTGGTGCTGCTCGTCCGCCCCACCGGGCTGCTGGGAGCGAAGTAGATGAAAGCCTGGCGCCAACCTGCGATCTGGATCAACCTGGCGCTCGTCTTCGCCATCGGCGCGACGACGCTGCTGTTGCGCCGCGACACGCTGCGCGAAACGATGTTCACCCTGCTGATGTACGTCGGCCTGGCTTCCAGCCTGAACATCTTGCTGGGCTACACCGGTTATGTCAGCTTCGGGCACATCGTCTTCTTCGGGCTGGGCGGCTACACCGGCTTCTACTTCATCAGCCAACACGGGTGGCCGCTTTATCCGGCCGCGCTCGTGGGCGGGCTGCTCTCGGCGCTCCTCGCCGGGCTGCTCGGCCTGGCGATCCTGCGGCTGCGCGGGGCCTATTTCGCGCTGGCGACGATCGGCATCAACGAGGCGGCGCGGGCGTTCGTCAACAACTTCCAGCCGTTCGGCGGGCCGACCGGCATGTCCATCAACTTCGCCGTCTACAAGGAATACGGCGGCCCGGCCCAGGCGCTCTGGACGACCTTCACGGTGATGTGGCTGGTGGCGCTCGCCGTCCTGATCGCCTCCTATGCGGTGAAACGCTCGCGCTTCGGCCTGGGGCTGATGGCGATCCGCGAAGACGAGGGCGCGGCCATGATCATGGGGGTGAACGCGCCGCGGGCCAAGACGCTCGCCTTCATCATCTCAGCCTTCTTCCCCGGCATCATCGGCACCCTCTTCCTTTTTAAGAACGGCAACGTGGAGCCAGGCGACGCCTTCCGGCTGCAAATGTCCATCGAGACACTGGTGATGATCATGCTGGGCGGCCAGGGGACGGTGCTCGGCCCGGTCCTGGGCGCCGCGGCCTACCAGCAGTTGCGCACCTATCTGCTCACCAGCCCGCTCTTCAAGAACCTGCACCTGGCGTTCGCCGGGCTGGCGTTGCTGCTGATCGTGCTCTTCATCCCCGCGGGCATCGTCGGTTGGCTGCGGGCGCGCTTCCCGATCCTCAGGAGGATGTTGGAATGAGTCCGGCGACCATGCTCCAGGTCGAGAACGTCACCCTGCGTTTCGGCGGCCTGCAGGTGCTCGGCCACGTCACCTTCGATGTGCAGGCGGGCCAGATCATGGGGCTGATCGGGCCGAACGGCGCGGGCAAGACGACGATGTTCAACGTGATCAGCGGCGTCTACAAACCGCTCGCCGGCCGGGTGCGCTTCCGGGGGCACGACATCACCGGCCTGCCCCCTTACGCGATCGCGCAGCGCGGGCTGGCGCGCACCCATCAGATCGTGCGGCCGCTGAACGAGCTGACCGTCCGCGAGAACGTGATGGCCGGCGCGTGCTATGGCCGGGAGCGGCACTCGCTCGCCACCGCCGCCCGGATCGCCGACGAAGTGCTATCACGCGTCGGCCTGGCCGAGCGCGCCGATCTGCCTGCCAGCAGCCTGAACGTGGCGCAGAAGAAACGCCTCGAACTGGCCCGCGCCCTGGCCGCCCGCCCCTATCTGATCTTGCTCGATGAAGTGCTCGCCGGCCTGAACCCGAGCGAGATCACCCACATGATCGCCACGATCCGGCACATCCGTGACGAAGGCGTGACGATCCTGATGGTCGAGCATGTCATGCAAGCGGTGATGAGCCTGTGCGACACCCTGCAAGTGCTCGACTACGGCGAGCAGATCGCCGCGGGACTGCCGGCCGAAGTCTCGGCCAACCCGAAGGTGATCGAGGCGTACCTGGGCGATCCGAAGCTGGCGCAGGAGATGATGGGAGAATCGGTTGGCGATTGAAATCGCGGCTAAGGGGCGCGACGGCGCCGGGCGTCCATCTACATGGACGCACATTCGGTCGGCGTAGGCCGACCTCGCAGCCGCAGGCTCCTTAGCCGCGACCTCGGTCGCCTGGATGCAAGGATTGGCCAAATGGCATTGCTTGAGATTCGCGATATCACCTCCGGCTACGGCGAGGTGCAGATCCTCTGGGGCGTCTCCCTCAAGCTCGAACCCGGCAAGCTGACGACCCTGGTCGGCTCGAACGGCGCGGGCAAGACGACGCTGCTGCGCACGATCATGGGGCTGGTGCGGCCGTGGCAGGGGCAGATCACGTTCCGGGGCCAGGATGTCACCCGCCTCTCGCCCCATGAGAAGGCGGCGGATGGCCTCGTGCTCGTGCCCGAAGGCCGGCAGCTCTTCACCGAGATGAGCGTGCTGGAAAACCTGGAGATGGGGGCCGTCTCCAAACGGGCGCGACCGCACAAAGCCGCGAACCTCGACAAGGTCTTCACCCTGTTCCCGCGCCTGAAAGAGCGCGGGACGCAGCAGGCGGGCACGCTCAGCGGCGGCGAACAGCAGATGCTGGCGGTGGCGCGCGGTCTGATGGCGCAGCCCGAAGTGCTGATGTTCGACGAGCTATCCCTCGGCCTCTCACCGATGCTCGTGCTCCAGCTCTTCGACGCGTTACGTCAACTCAAGGCGGCCGGGCTGACGATGCTGCTGGTCGAGCAGAACGTCCACATGGCGTTGGCGATCAGTGACACCGCCTACGTGTTGAACGAAGGGAAGGTGTGGGCCGAAGGGCCGGCGCGCGAGGTGGCGAAGAATCCGCAAGTGCGGCAGGCGTATCTGGGGATTTGAGTAATATCTGTGCGCTGACCAATTCGTGTCGCGCATTTCTTGACAAAACGGGGGGGATAATGGTCGTGGGCATGTGGGCGTTGCTCATTCTGAGCTAGAAGATCAGCCCGCCCCAGATGAAATCGGTGAATCCGGGAGTAGGGAAGCGGCCCACCAAATGCGCCTGGGGCAAGGCGTGGCTCGCCGCAAGCCGGCGCAGCTTCTGTAGATCGGCCGGCAAGGGATGCGTCTTGACCTCCAAGGCCGTGGCCCCCGACGTAGCCAGACCACCGAGAACGAAGTCAATCTCGTATTCACTGCCCCGCGCCAGATACGAAAGCTCGCCGTATGCGCGCAGTTGGTTGAAGATCGCGTTCTCGAATAGCGCGCCCTCGCCCAGCCGGGCTAACACGCCGGCGATGCCATTGTCGTAGAAGTAGAGCTTGCGCCCCAACGCAGCCACCCGATCGGCGCTGTCGCTGTAGGCGGGCAGCCGCCGGATGACGTAGGTCATCTCCAGGAATTCCAGATATTGCACCAGGGTCGGCCGTGAAACCCCGATGATGCTCGCCAACTTGGTGTGGTCGAGTTTGTTGCCGATGCGACTGGCTAACACCCGGAGCAATTGCTGCAGTTCGGCGATCTTCTGAAAGTCGGCCAGCACCCGAATGTCAATGTTGATATATGACGACAATACGTCGTTGAGGATTTCGGTCTTGGTCTCGGCCGTTGGCGCCAACGCCACCTCGGGCAGACCGCCGTAGGTCAAATACTCCTCATAGTGACCCTTAAGGCGCTCGTACTCGTAGGGATCGAATACCATATCCACAAAACCGACTCGTGGCCGATACGATACCCCACGAAACGCCAGGAACTCCCCAAATGACAGCGGGAACATCTCGAAAACGACCTTACGGCCGGATAGCGACTCGGTGAAGAAGTGCTTCAGGTAAAAGGAACTCGACCCAGTCAGGATGAACTTGATGCCCGGCTGTGCGGCCGTCTGGCTGACATCGTAGAGGTACTTCACGATGCTCGGTACGTTCGGCGCGTACTGGATCTCGTCCAGGGCCACGTAGGCCGGTCGAGATAAATCGAGGCCCCGGTTGCGCAGGAAGTTCAGCACCAGATCGTAGTTACTCTCGCCGAACACGACGCGTTGATCGAGCCGCTCCAGATCGAGGTAGAGCTTGTTGTCGGTGGGCGTCTGGTCAAGCAGCCAGCGAGCTGCGGTCGTCTTACCGACGCGGCGCTGACCGGTGATGACGATCACGCGCTGGTCAGCAAGTACGCGCTGCAAAGCCGGGAATAGCGTGCGAGTGATGATCTTCATAGCCGCATTTTACAGGAATGCACCTGTTCTGTCAAGTATGATTTTCCAGAAAGCTGGGGGCTTGACCTTTGCCATCTCGCCCCAAACGTGTTAAACTGCTCACGATTCACGACACACCTTCCATCAGGAGTTGACCATGCCGCTTACCTTTGACTTTCCCTGGGAAAAACTCGTCACTTACCAGGGCACCAATCCCCGGCCCTCGGATCACGACGCCTATTGGAACAAAGCCCTCACCGAGATGCGGGCGCTCGATCCGCAGGTCGAGCTTGTGCCGGCGGCGTTCCAGGCGCCCTTCGCCGAGTGCTTCCACATGTATTTCACCGGCGTCGGGGGCGCACGCGTCCACGCCAAGCTGCTGCGCCCCAAGCACGCGGCGGCTCCGCATCCGGCCGTGCTGATGTTCCACGGCTACTCCGGCAATTCGGGCGATTGGGCCGACAAGCTCGGCTACGTCGCCCGCGGCTGCACGGTCGCCGCGCTCGACTGTCGCGGCCAGGGCGGCCTGTCGGAGGACATCGGGGATGTCACCGGCAACACGCACCGCGGCCACATCATCCGCGGGATGAACGACGCGCTCAACGGCCACCCCGAAAAGTTGCTCTTCCGCCAGATTTTCTTGGACACCGCGCAGATGGCGAAGATCGTCATGGAGATGCCGGATGTGGACGCGGGCCGGGTGGGCGCGACCGGCGGCAGCCAGGGCGGCGCGCTGACGGTGGCGTGCGTCTCGCTGGAGCCGCGCATCCAGCGCGCCGCGCCGATCTTCCCCTTCCTCAGCGATTATCAGCGCGTCTGGAGCATGGATCAAGCGAAGGACGCGTACCAGGAACTCAAAGACTACTTCCGGCTGTTCGATCCGCGCCACGAGCGCGAGGGAGAGGTCTTCACGAACCTGGGCTACGTGGACATCCAGTTCCTGGCCCCGCGCATCCAGGCCGAGGTGCTGTGGGGGATCGGCCTGATGGACACCATCTGTCCGCCCTCCAGCCAGTTCGCCGCGTACAACAAGATCACCGCGGCCAAGTCGCAGGTGATCTATCCCGACTTCGGGCACGAGAACCTGCCGGGGATCCAGGATAAGATCTATCAGTTCATGTTGGGGCTTTAATCCAACGGCAGTAGGGGCGGGTTTTCCGTGCTTAACGGCCGCTGCGCCGTTGCTGGCAGCAGCGGCGTGATGTTTGGCCGCTCTATAATGCGGAAAAACCCGCCCTTACCGCAGTGGCTTGAGGCGATCTGTTGCCACATAGGCGCGCCGGCCATCGGACATGACCACCTGCGCATAGCTGCCCGCCGCGCGCACCAGCGTGACGCGGCTGCCGGCGGCCAGTGTGCCGTCCGGGGGCCGCGCCTGCTGCGGGCCATCCAGGTAGAACGGTGTATCGCCCGCCACGGTGTGCGTGGCCCCGCCGGCCGGCAGGCAGCCGGCGGAGAGCAGGGCGATCAACACCAGCGCGACGGCCAGATACAGCCCCCAACCACCGCCCCGAATCCATTGGCGCATGGCATCCTCCCGCGGGACGCGACCCCGCCGCTACCCCGCGTGATGATACACCGACCACCCCAGATACGTCTCGAACGCCTCGGCCAGGGCCGCGGCCGAGTGCGACGCGCTCATCGCGACATGGTGCTCGAAGCCGTTCTTGCAGACGTGACGCAGGAGCTTCTGCAGGCCCGGCACGTGGACGACCGCCCGGTTGCCGAAGGTGTCGAGCGGGTCATCGGTGAACGCGCCGTCGCCCATGTAGGTTCGGATCACCCCGGCCGGGTCGTCGGTGCTGATCCGAGCGAAACTCATCGGCCCGGCGGGCACGCGGCCAGACATGGCGCCGAAGGTGTTCTCCACGCCCAGGGTCGAACCCAGGATCGGCGCGTTGCTGATCTCGAGATTCGGCACGAAGCTCTTGGCCCAGTTGCCGCAGTGGAAAAAGACGCACTTGTCGGGGTCGCCCGCGTAGTTGTTGTTCCAGTCCACGAGCGCGCTCGGTGTGCCCGAAGCAAGCTGGAGCGCGTACATGGATGCGACGCCCGTTATGTCTACTTCGCACGCGCTCGGCAGCAGTTCGTTGCTCATCATGCTCATCAGCGTGCAGACGTTCACCCCGAAGTTCTTCTGGATCGAAGTCCAGCACTGCAACGCGCTGGCGTGGAGGTCGTTCGCCCGCATCCAGTCGCGGATGACGACGCCGAGCTTCGCCATCCGCACCAGCGACGGCGGCGGCACGCCGTCCGACCGGGCATAGCCACGGATGGCGGCCAGCTTCGCGCGCACCGTCGGCGCATCGTCGCTCAGCTTGCCCGCCGCGCCGATGATCTCGGAGAAATCCACGGTGGTCACGCTGATGCCGTGGGCCTGCAACAGCTTCTCGCTGTAGCGCACCGTGTTGAACGCGCCGGGCCGCGCGCCGATGGCGCCCAGGCGCGCGTTGCGCAGCCCATTCACCGTCCGGCAGACGCCGAGGAAACGGCGCAGGTCGGTCTTGAAGCCCGCGGCCGTCGGGCTGACCGTGTGTCCTTCGGTCAACGTGAAGGGAAAGCCGTACTGCCGCAGGTTGTTGCAGACCGAAATTTTCCCGCAGAACGCGTCGCGGCGGCGCTCGACGTAGAGTTGATCCAGATCGTCGGGATAGGCCTGGACGAGGATGGGCACACTCAGCCCGGCGAGCTTGATCGTGTCGGCGATCCCGCGCTCGTCGCCGAAATTGGGCAGCACGACCAGGATGCCGGCGATCTGGTCGCGCTGCGCCTTGAAAAGCTCCGCGCAACGTTTGGCGTCCTCCCACGTCTCGACCGCGCCGAGCTTGGTCTCCGCCTCGCCCAAGATGACGGGCGCCACGCCCAATTCGGCCAGAACGGCCAGGATTTCGCGGCGACCTTCGCTCACGAGCCGGTCGGGGAAGAAATCACGGTTGCCGATGATCACGGCCAGGGTCGGTTGACTCATACAAATTCGCTCCTTGCGTTACCTTTGCGTTCTTTGCGCCTTCGCGGTTAAATCCTTGCTTACGGAACCGCCTCACGCAATCCGGAGGCCGCTCCTCCCATCGAAGAAAAAGAGCGCGTCCGCCGGATACGCAGCCTCGACCCGCTCGCCGAGGCGCACCCACTCATCCGCGTTGCCGAACGCCCAGAAAGACAGGTCGCCGGCGCGCAGGCCGACGCCCAACGTGCGATGCACGTAGTCCGGCTCGACCGCCTCGACCTCGCCCGCCAGGAGGAATTCCCCCGCGGCAAGCGGCCGGCCCAAGAGCAGCCGGCCGACCTCTGGCCGCACGCCCAGCACCACCGTCTGCCCCGGCGCGCAGCGCGGCCGGATGGCATCAGGGAGAGAGATGATCGCCTCGCCGATCTGAAGTTGACCGTCGGCCTGAACGACACCGGGCAGCAGGTTCATCGGCCGACGGCCCAGGAACCCGGCCACGAACGCGTTGGCCGGGGCATCGCGCAGGTCGTTGTACGATCCCACCTGTTCGACCCGGCCATCGCGCATGATCGCGATCTGGTCGGCCAGCGCCATCGCCTCCTCCTGGTCGTGCGTCACGTAAAGTGCGGTGATGGCGAAACGGCGGAGCAGCCGCTTAATCTCGACGCGCGTCTGCATCCGCAGCTTGGCGTCCAGGTTGGAGAGCGGCTCGTCGAAGAGAAACAGCCGCGGGTTGCGGACGATGGCGCGGGCGATGGCGACCCGCTGCTGCTGTCCGCCCGACAGGGTTCCCGGCTTCCGCTCCAACAGTTGCTCGAAGCCGATCCCCATGATCTCGGAGGTGACGCGGATGCGCTCCTCGGCCTCGGCGTCCGGGGCCTTGCGCACCTGGAAGAAGAAGCGCAGGTTGCCCCGGCCCGCGAAATGCGGATAGAGCGCGTAGCTCTGGAACACCATGCCGATGTAGCGGTCGCCGGGCGGGATGGCGCGCACGTCCTGGTCATCGTAATAGATCGTGCCGGAGTATCCACCATCCAGCCCGGCGACGACGCGCAGCAGTGTACTCTTGCCGCAGCCCGATGGCCCCAACACGGCAATCGTCTGGCCGTTCGGGATCGTCAGGCTGACGCGGTCGAGCGCCAGCACCTCGCCGTGCGCGCTGCGGGCGGCGGCTTCCTCGCGCGTCTGGGCCGACACCCGCTCTGCGAAGGCCCGATCTGCCTGACCGCCCGATAGCCCACGGCCCGACACGGCCAGCCGGGTGGCCTCGGCCGGCGTAAACGCCCGGCTGACGTTCTCAAGTCGAATGGTGGACAATGGACACCACTTTCTCTAATCGTTTGGAACACGCTCGCTGAGCTGGCCGAAGCGCCACCCTTCGACAGGCTCAGGAGGCGTGTTCAGCCACAGAATGGTCGCTGAGCTGGCCGAAGCGTCGCCCTTCGATCGCGAAGCACTCAGGGACCGCACTCACCACTCCCCGGCCGCCAGCGCGCGGGCCGCCGAGCGGATGGCAATCAACTTGTAGGGCCGGCTCCAGCGGTTGACGGGGATCAGGTCGAAGGTGCGCGCCCGCACGTGCTGGATCCAGCGTTCCATGCTCAGCAGGCAGGTGATCATCCCGCCGCCGGAGCCGCCCGCCGCAGCCACGCAGATCACCGGCTTGCCGCGCAGCCCGCTCTCATCCCCGCGCGACGCCTCGCACCGCCGCAGCCGGTCGGTCAGCGCCTTGGCCGACTCGCTCATCTCGCCCCAGTAGACGGGCGTCACGAGGATGATAGCGTCAGCGGCCAGGATGCGCGCATGGAGCGCCTGGAAGCCGTCTTCCACCTGGCAGACATGCTCTTTGCGGCACGTGCCCCAGCCGTTGTCGCACGCCTGGCACATGCCGACCTGCATCTCGTTCAGCCAGACTTCTTCCGCCTGGCCGCCGGCGATTCGCACGCCCTCGATAGCCGCGGCCGCGCACGCGGCGGTTAGGCCGTCCCGGTTGGGACTGGAATGGATGATGATGACGTTCATGGTACCTTCTCCATCCTACTCGGAATAGGACGCGGACTACGCAGACGACGCGGACTACGCGGACAAGCCCTGAAAATATCCGCGATGTGGCTACTCAGCCAGCCTGAACATCGCGCGCGCCCGGATATCGCGCGACGAGCTGCCGATCAGCACCTCAAACTCGCCCGGCTCCGCGACCCAGGCCTTGCGATCCACGTCGTAGAACGAGAGGGCGCGATCATCCAGTTCGAAGCTGACGACCTGCGACTCGCCCGGCTGCAATGAGATCTTCGCAAAACGCTTCAGCTCCTTCGGCGGCCGCGGCACGCTGGCCGACACGTCGCGCACGTAAAGCTGCACGACTTCCTTGCCCGCCCGGCTGCCAGTGTTCTTGATCGTGACGGAGACCGGCGCCGGCTCGCCGGGACGGACGGTCTGCGGCAGCCGCAGCTCGCCGTACTCGAAGCTCGTGTAGGACAGGCCGTGGCCGAACGGGAACAGCGGTGCGACATCCTTGGCGTCGTAGTGCCGATAGCCGACGAAGATCCCCTCGCCGTAGCGCACTTCCTTGCCGCCGGGGTAGTTGACGAAGGCCGGTGTATCTTCCAGCCGCACCGGGAAGGTGACGGGCAGCTTGCCGGAGGGGTTGACTTCGCCCAGCAGCACGCGGGCCACCGCGTTGCCGTTCTCCATGCCCGGATAGTGGGCCAACACGATCCCCGCCACCTCGTTCACCCACGGCATCGCCACGGGCGCGCCGGCGTTCAGCACGACGACCGTGTTTGGGTTGACCGCGGCCACAGCGCGGATCAGCGTATCTTGTGCGCCGCCCAGATCCATGTCGGGCCGGTCCAGCCCTTCCGACTCGTAGAAGTCGGGATAGCCGCCGAAGATCACCGCCGCATCGGCCTCGCGCGCCGCCTCGACCGCCTCGGCGATCCCCGCGGCCGCTTCCTCGGCGGTCGGCGTCGCGCCGAAGAGGATCTGGATGTGCGGGAGATCGAGCCAGGCGGGCCGGACGAACTCGACCTTGATATCATACGCCTGCCCGGCGTTCAGCTTGACGGCGGTCTGTGCCTTCGTGACGGGCCAGGCATCCGTGCTTTGCGGGTTGCAGTTCTCCACCAACAGCTTGCCGTCCACGAAGATGCGTGCGTCGCCCGAGTTCGCCAGCCCCAGCGAGTAGGTGCCGGTCGAGGGCACGGTGAGCTTGCCGCTCCAGCGCACCGAGAAGGTCGGCGGGGTCTGTTCGAGCGGTGCAAACGAAAGCCGCCAGAAGCGGAAGCGGACGTCCACGCGCTCGATGACGGGCGCGCCGGAGAAATCGGGCGTCCCGAAGTACTCGCCCAGCAGCCCGACCCCTTCCCCGCGGGCCGGCTTCAACATGGATGCCCGGATCATCGAGAGGTCACGCACATTCGTGCAGCCCTTGGCGTAGCGGATCGCGACCTGGTCGCCCAACCGCGCCTTCAAACCATCCAGCGGACTGACGCGGTAAGGCGGCTCGACCTGCGAACTGCCGCCGCCAGCGATCACCGCGTCGGCCGCGTTCGGGCCGATGACGGCGATAGTCTTGACGCTGGCCGCCTGGATTGGCAGGACGCCGCG
>CAZYHE010000090.1:0-11309 GCA_964647225.1 uncultured Anaerolineales bacterium | reverse complement strand
CATCCGTTGCGCGGGCAGCCCCGCGAGCCGTTGGCGCCGCCGCCCCCGCCGGCAAGCCTGGAGCAGCAGTGGCTCGACCCCGCGTATCGCGCGGCCCGGACGGAATATGACATGGCGACGCACGCATTCCTGGCCGAGGGGCTGCCGATCTTCGACACGAACATCGGGCCGGGCAGCCTGGGCCTGTTCTTGGGCGCGCAGGGCCACCTCGCCGAGACGACCGTCTGGTACTATCCGTGCATCTCTGACCCGGAAAGCTACGGCCCGATCCGCTTCGAGCCGGCGGGCAACGTCTGGTTCGATCGGCACATGGCGCTGATCGAGACCGGGCTGCAACGCGCAGGCGGCCGCTACCTGGTCGGCATCCCCGATCTGATCGAGGGGCTGGACACGCTGGCCGCGCTGCGCGGGGATATGCAACTGCTGTACGATCTGAAGGAGCGGCCCGGTTGGGTCAAGGAGCGGCTGGCGGAGATCAACGCCGCGTATTTCCAGGTGTTCGACTTGATGTACGACCGGGTGCGCACGGTGGAAGGCGGCAATGTCTTCGCGGCGTTTCGCATCTGGGGGCCGGGCAAGACGGCCAAGCTCCAATGTGATTTTTCGGCCAACATTTCGGCCAAGATGTTCCGGGCGTTCGTCTCGCCCTATCTGGCCGAGCAGTGCGCCTGGCTCGACTGCTCGCTCTATCACCTGGACGGCACGAACGCGCTGCAACATGTGGAGCCGCTGCTGGAGATCGCCGAACTGGACGCCATCGAGTGGACGCCGCAGGCGGGGCGGCCGGGGGGCGGCGCGCCGGAATGGTACGACCTTTATCGGCGCATCCTCAAGGGCGGCAAAGGGGTGCAGGCGGTGGGTGTGGCGCTGGATGAGGTGATCCCGCTCCTCGACGCCGTCGGGCCGGCGGGGATGTGCATCTTGATCGGCGGCCCAGCCTACGACGAGGCGGCCGCCGAACGGCTGCTCAAGGCGTTGGAGCCGTATCGCTGAGGAGTTTGCATGGAAGCAATCACCATCCCGAACATCACCGTCAACATGATCCGGCCCACGCTGGACGATTTACCCGTCTGCCCGATCCCCGCAGGCTTCTCCTTGCGCACCTACCTGCCGGGGGATGAAGCAGCTTGGGTCGCCATTCACTTGGAAGCCGATCGTTGGAACCGCGTCACCTTGAACACCTTCCAGAAGGAGTTCGGCGTGGACCCCGCGCCGCTGACCGCACGCCAATTCTACCTGTGCGACGCGGCCGATCAGCCCATCGGCACGGCGACGGGGTGGGCCAATGACAACTACCACGGCGCGACCTGGGGGCGCATCCACTGGGTGGCGCTCCTGCCCGCCTATCACGGCCGCGGCCTGGCCAAGCCGTTGCTGGCGGCCGCGTGCTGGCGGATGCGCGAGCTGGGGCACGACAAGGCGTATCTGGTCACGTCCACGGCGCGCATCCCCGCGCTGAACCTTTATCGCAGCTTTGGCTTCGAGCCGGAAATCCGTTCGGCTGAGGATGAAGCGGCCTGGGCCGCGGTGCGGCCGTACTTGAAGTATTAGACATTATCGGTAATAAGCGCGCCTTGTGAGAATGTCACCCTGAGCGGGTTAACCCCATGCGGTGGGTCACGGCGAGCCACCAGCGAAGGGTCTCCATGGCGGCTGAGAGAGATTCTTCGCTGGTTTGACGCCGCAACGGGAGGTTCGGGGTCAACCCGCTCAGAATGACCCTATTCCCGATAATGTCTATTGCACGACCCTGGGAAAAAATGTTTTCTGATAGGAACGCGACCTTTTCCTATCAGGGAAAAAATGTTTTCTGATAGGAAAATAGCTCTTGAGGGCGAGGGCTGCGTAACTCCGGTCATTAAGGGGGTGCATATGTCCGTTTCCATCGTGCGATCGTTGCTCATCCTGGTTGTGCTGCTGGCGCTTACCGTGATCGCGGCCGCGTGTTATCTGCCGCCGCCGCGGCCCACACCTGAACCACCACCCGCGACCGCGGCCCCCGCGCCGACGGCCGCGCCCCCGGCTGCGCCGGTCACGGCCACCCTCACGCTGGATCAACTCAAGAATCATACCTACGCGCTGGAGCAGGCGCCGGGCGGTAAAGCAGCCCTGGTCAACGGCAAGTTCGAGGCGGCGATAGGCGCGGGCGCGACGCAGAAGGTCACGGCGCTGTTGACCGAGCCGGTGGCGTTTGGCGACCTGAACGGCGACGGCGTGGCTGACGCGGCGGTCATCTTGACGGCAAACACGGGCGGTTCCGGCGCCTTCGTGAATCTGCACGCGGTGCTGAACGAGGGCGGTAAACCGGCCGACGCGGGGCTGGCGCTGCTGGGCGACCGCGTGCAGGTCAAGACGCTCGCGATCCACGCCGACACGGCGGGCGCGCTCGTCGTGGACTTGATGACGCATGGGCCGAAAGATCCGCTATGTTGCCCCACGATGGAGGTCGTGCAGACCTACAAGCTGCAAGGCAACACGCTCGTCCTGCTCTCGGTCGTCCAGAAGCCGACCATCCGGCTCTCGAAGTAGGGGCCGGTTTCTGCGCGCCGATTGGGAACCCCGTCCCTACTTCATCCGAAAGTCCAGATGCTCGGGCACGGGGAACTCGCGGCGCACCCTGGCCCGCAGCGCGTCGTCCAGCGGGCAGCCCTCGGCCGCGCTGAGTTGGCGCTCGTGATAGCCAAACCACAGTTCGGAAAGCGATAACTCGCCCTCACGCAGGTCATTCACCTCGACCCGCTCGGTGAAGAGCGGTTCGACGCGGGCCAGGTCGCCCACGGCCAGCGCGGCCTGCCCCGCCAGGAGCCGCACGCGACTCGCCAAGCGCACTTCGTCCGGCAGCGCCGGCAGCAGGTCGAGCCAGGCTTGGGGCCGGCCCGCCTCGATCAGCGCGCGACCGCACTCGACCGCCAGCGGTAGCAGGGTGGGGCGCAGGCGCAGCGCGGCGATGTAGAGATCGGCCGCGGCGGGCAGGTCGGCCGCTTCCGACGCCAGGAGGGCCAGGTCGCGTAACGCCCACGGGGTCTCGGCGGCCGCCAGCGAGCGGCGATAGGCCGCCCCGGCCCCGGCGGCGTCCCCCGCATGTTGGCGCATGATGCCGAGATGCCACCACGCCAGCCAGCCATCGGTTTGGTTCGCGGCGAGCGCCTCCTCCAACAGCTTCCGCCACGGTTCATCCACCACTAGTCCGGCAGGCGCAGCGTCGGCCGGGACGTCCGGAAACGTGCCGTCGCGGAGCAACGCCAGCCACGGCGTTTGCTCTGGTCCCAGCGATGCATCATGGAAGACCAGGCCCAGCCTGGCGAACGACGGCTCGCCTGCGACGCGGCGGCGGTGGCGTTCCAGCGCGCCCCAACCCGACCCATGCTGATAGATCTCGACGGGCGGCTGATCGGCCCAGGCTGCGGCCGCCGCGTGTTCGGCGGTCAGCCGCGCGGCCGGGATCAGCCGCGCCAGCCCGCGCTCGATGGCCGCTTGCGCCGCGGCCCAGTCCGCGCCGTGGACGCGGGCGGCGTCCGCCGATCCATCCAGCAACCCGTATGCTTCCAGCCACGACCAATCGCCGCGGGCGGGCATGGTCGCGTATTGCATCTGCGTCGGCGCGAGGCCGGCCTGGGTCTCGATGTAGGTGCTGCCGCCGTTCGAGAGGAACTCCTGCCACTTGCGGCCGCCCGCGGCCATCCCCCAGGCGAAGAGCTTTCGCCCGCGCAGCCGGCCGGTGGAGGTTTGGGCCAGGCCGCAGCCCCCGGCATCGAGCGCGGCGATCCACGGCTGGCGCGCTTCCGGGATTCGGAAGAAGATGCTGGCGGAGGCGCGCAGGTTGGCCGCATAGGTCAGGTCCACGCCCTCCTGGATCGGCACAGGCACGACCGCGACGCCGGCCGCGCCGTGCGTGTATGCCGACGCGGCCGGCACGATGACCCGCGTCTCGGCCGTTTCGGGCACGGCGATGTTCGACCACCAGTACATCGGGATGGCCCGATCGTGCGGGTTGGTGATGCGGACGCGGACGAAGAGCACCGGTGAACCGTCCGGCAGGTAGGCGTCCACTTGGAACGGGACCCCGCGGATGCGCTCCCACTCGTACATGCGGAGCACTGGCGTGCCATCGGGTCGTTCGACGCGCGCGGCGAAGAGCGGCGCGCAGGTGAACGGCGAATGGCCGATCGTGCCGATGTTCCACTCGACGCCGCCGCTGAACCACGCGTTGCGGAGCGCCAGGTTGGCGGGCTGGAACACCGGGTTGACCGACAGCAGCTCGCGGCCGGTTGGCTTGTGCCACAGCGACCAGAGCCGGCCCCCCAGTTCCAGGAGGAAGGTGGCGCGCAGGGTTTCGTTTTCCAGCACCGCAGCGCGAAATGCCCGCGGCCGGCGCTGGCGGCCGTAGCCGTCCTGCAACGTGTAGGGCAGGATCGTGGCTGGATGGCCCCACAGGAGCGAGTCGCGCATCTCGGCCGGGAGGCCCGGCATCTCGGCCATGAGCTGCGCGTCGCGCGCCGCCCGGAAGGGCGGCAGCGGGTTTTCGGGGCCGAGATCGGCCGCGGGCATGGTGTAGGTTGCGATGCGTAGTTCGCTCATGCTGGCTCCTGGGAACTTGCCATCTGGGGCGCTGCGCCGCACGCCGGAGCTTTCATCCGTTGGCGCTCTGGCCAGCCAGCGGCAATTGGATCTGCGCGGTGGCGCCGACGCACAGTTGGCTCGTGATGGTCAATTTGCCGCCGTGTATTTCGGCCAACCGTCTGACCAGGATCAGCCCCAACCTGACGCCTTGCCGGTCATGGGCGGCGCGCCCCTGCCAGCCGGAGGCGCCGAGGTAGGGCAAGCGATCCGCCGCGATGCCGCGCCCCCGATCCTGGACGGTCATAACAAAGCGGTTGTCCTGACGCCCGCAAGTCACATGCACCAGGTCGCCCGGCGCGGAGAATGTGAAGGCGTTGTCCACAAGCTCGGCGATGATCTTCTCCAAAGACTCGCCCGCGATGGCCACCGCGGCGTCGGTGAGCTGGAGTTGTAGATCGTCGGCGCGCTGGTGGTGCGCGGCAAGCTGGCGCGCGACGCGGACGATGATTCTGGCCGGCGCATCTTCGCGCCCAACCAGCGACAATGGGTCGTGATGTAGCTCTAGTTGTACATACAGCAGGTAATTGGTGATGAGGCCGAGGAGCCGCTCGCCGTTATGCATGATGCCGTGGCCGATGGCCGCGAGGCGCTCCGGTGTACTCAACGCCGTGGTCGGGCACGTCAACATCTCACCGAAGCCGATGATGTCGGTGATCGGATTGCGCAACTCGGCCGGCAGCGCGCGGATGACGCGTGTACACAGCTCATCCAACTCAATCGCAGCCTGTTCGCGACTGATGGCATGCTTTTCCAGCCGCGCGCGGATGGCTTCGAGCAGTTCCGCGCGCGTGAAGGGCTTGGTCAGGTAGTCATCCGCGCCCAGGTCCATCCCGTAGCGAATGTCCTCGCGGTCGCTCAAGGCGGTGAGAAAAATAAATGGCGTCAAGACGGTGGCCGAGAATGTGCGCAGCTCGATGAGCACCTGATATCCATCCATGCCAGGCATCATCACATCGGAGATGATGAGATCGGGCAGGTGTTCACGGGCGCGCTGGATGCCCTCTAGCCCGTAGGCGGCGCCATACGTCTCGTACCCTTCGAATTGGAGCCATTCGAGGATCTCTTCGCGCAGCGGCTTCTCGTCTTCAATGACCAGGATTTTTATCATGTGTGGCCTCCCGATGCAATCATTGTGGTATGCTGAAGCAGACCGTCGTGCCCACGCCCAGCGCGCTCTGCACGGTGATGCGGCCACCGTGCAGTTCCACCGCTTCGCGGGTGATGGCCAGCCCCAACCCGGTGCCGGCTATCCCGCTGACGTTGGTCGCCCGGTAGAAAGGCTCGAACAGGTGCTTCTGATCGGCCTCCGCGATGCCGATCCCCTCATCGCGGACGCACAGGCTGATCTCATCTGCCGTGCGATTCAGATGGATGTAGACTGTGGCGGCGGCCGGCGAGTACTTGATGGCGTTCGATATCAGATTGGTGATCACCTGGCGCAGCAGATTGTGATCGGCCGCCAGCATCAGCGGCTCTTGGCCGCAGGTGAACTGCACGCTGTGCGTCGTCTCGGGATGGCTGCTGAATTCGTCCACGATCTCGCGCGCCAGCGCCGCCAGGTCCATGGGTTCCGGTTTGAACTGGTAGCGCCCCGCCTCGATGCGGGAGTATTGCAACACGTCGTCAATAATTGTACGCAGGTGCTCAACCTGCTCGACAATGCGGTGCAGCCGGCGTTCGCCCTGTTCCGGGGTCAACCGCGTCCGGTAGGCCAGCAAGGTCTCGGCCGAGGCGAGGATGGTTGCCAGCGGCGTGCGAAATTCGTGTGAGGCGACGGAGACGAAGCGCGATTTGAGTTCGCCCAGCTCCTTTTCGCGGGCCAGCGCCTGGCGCAGGGCCAGCTCGGCCTGTTTGCGCTCGGTGATGTCGAGCAGCGTCCCGATCCAGCGCTGGACGTTTCCCGCCGCGTCGTGCGCCGGTTCACTCTGCACCAGCACGTGCCGCCATTCGCCGTTTGGCCGGCGCACCCGCGCCTCAAGCTCGTAGGGGCCGGATGCCGCCGGGGTCTGGCGGGTGATCTCTTCGAGACGTGTCAGGTCATCCGGGTGGATGGCCTGGCGCACCCCATCCAGCGTCAACGGCCCATCCGCCGGGGCAATCCCGAATACGCGGGCGACCTCCTCCGACCAGTCCAGGCGCTGGGTCTGGAGATCCAATTCCCAGTCGCCCAGCCCAGCGATGCGGCGCGCCTCGCGCAGCCGGGCCTCGCTGGCGCGCAAGCGAGCCTCCGCGTCCTTCATGCGCGTCTCGTTGCGATGGCGCGTCTGGGCGTTGACCAGCAGCTCGGCCAGCAACTCCAGGAGCGAGATATCGGCCGTCGTCCAGACGCGATACTCGTGTACCGCGTCGAAGCCGATGAACCCCAGGCATTCGGCGCCGTGGGTCAGCGGTAAGGTGATCAGCGTCTTGATGCCTTGCGGCTCCAGGACCTCGCGTAACGCGTCGCCCGGCGGCAGCGCCAGCACATCTGGGATGTGTACCGGTTTGGAGCGCCGGTGATCGCTCACCCATGTCGGGAATAACGCCATGGGCACGGCTTGCAGATTGGCGATCTCGGGCTGGATCCCCGCGGCGCACCATTCGTGCGTGTTGTTCATCACCTCGCGGCCGAAGTCGTACTCGAAGATGTAGGCGCGGTCGGCGCCGTTGAATTGCGCTACGCGGGCCAGCGCGTCGGTGATGCCGCGGTCAAGCTGATCGAGTGGGATGTTGATGAAGCGCAACGCCACATCCATCAGGATTTGGAGCAATGCCGCCTCGCGCTCCAGCGCGGCCTCGATGCGTTTGTACGCGGAGACATCGGTGTGCGTGCCGATGACGCGCACCGGTTGACCATCGGCCGCCCGTTCGATGACCTTGCCGCGATCCAGGATCCATTTGTAGCTGCCGTCTTTGCACAACGCCCGATGCTCGTTTTCATATACCGGCGTGTGCCCATCCAGGTGATGCGCGACGTCAGCCAATGCTTGCGTCAGGTCGGCCGGATGCACGCGTTTCGCCCACTCGTCTAGGCTGTCGCCGATTTCGTCGTCGGCATACCCAAGCATCGCCTTCCACTGGTGCGAGTAGAAGACGCGATTGGTGCGGAGATCCCAATCCCACACTCCCTGCGCGGTGCTCTCGAGCGCGAATTGCCAGCGCGCCTCGCTTTCGCGCAGCGCCGTTTCGGCGCGCTGGCGTTCCGAGGTGTCGTGCAGCGCGCAGACCAGGCCCGCGGTGCCGTGGTTGGCCCGCTCGATATAGCCGATGGTCAGTTCCGCGGAGAATCGGATCGTGTCGCTGCGCTGCACGCACACTTCGAGCGCACATGGCGTCCGGTCGGTCAGGACGGTTTGCGCCGCGGCCAGCACCCGGTCGCGATAGTCCGGGTGGAGGTAGTTCACCAGCGGTTGGCCGGTCAGTCGCTCGGGTGCGGCGTCGAACACGCGGCAAAGCGCCGGATTGACCTGTTGGATCGTGCAGTCCGCGCTGAGCAGCATGGTGCCCACCGGGGTGAAGCTCAGGATCGCTTCGGCGTGTTCTTTGGCGTGCTGGAACTCGGCGGTGCGCTCCGCCACCTTGCGCTCCAGTTGCGCGACGTGATAGGCGTTCTCGACCGCCAACGCCGCGTAGCGGGCAAAGACGCCTAATTGTTCCACATCGTGCGGGGTGAAATGGTTGGGCGTGGCGTGATCCACGGTCAGGATGCCGATCACTTCCCCGCGGATGGCAATGGGCACGCCGATCGAGGAGCGGATCCATTCGGTGCCCGGCACCGTGCCCCAGTCGTCGGACTGTTGGGTGTCGGCCACCAGGTAGGGCGTACCGGTATCGCGAATCCGTTGCAGATTCGGCCAGGTTAGCGGCACGCGCGTGCCTTGAATCTGGCCTTCGGCGTCCGGCGCGCCGTGGCGATAGGCCACATGGGCTTCGGCGCCCTCGATCAGCATCACACTGGCGGCCTCGTAGTCTACCACGCGCGCCGCCGACTCCAACAGCCGCTGCATCACGGTGTCAACGTCCAGCGTGGTCGTCAGCGCGGCCAGGCTGTCGCGCAGCGCCTCGGCCAGCGCCCGCTCCTGGCGCTCGTTCTGCTCGGCCCGGATGCGTTCGGTGATGTCCATCGCATTGATGAGCGCCAACGTCGGCGGCCCGTTGCCCGCGCGGACGGGCTGGATGCTGATGTGATACCAGCGCGGCGCGCCTTGCAGCACCGTGGGCAGTTCCAGCAGCATGCCGCTGCTGCACTGGATGACCTGGCGCACGAGGGCCAACTGCCGGTCGGCCTCTGCGCGCGGGAAGAGCTCGTGCATGGTCTGGCCGATGAGGGCGGCCGGGGCGCCGCCGAACGCATGGGCGGCAATCGCATTCATGTATTGATAGCGACCATCGCTATCGAGCAATGCGATGACGTTTTCCGAGCTTTCGATCAGGCTGCGGTAGCGGGCTTCGCTGGCCTGCAACGCCTCGGCCACCTGCTGGCGCTCGCTGACATCGCGGATGATGCTGAGCGAGGCCGGCCGGCCGGCGTATTCCAGTTCGGTCGAGTGGATTTCGACTTGCAGCCGCGCACCCGTCCGGGTCAGGTGTGTGTACAGGTGCGGACCGCGGGCCGCCGGGTCCGCGATGTTCTGCGCGACCTGGGGCAGTTCTTCGTCCGGGTGCAAGTCGTAGGGGGTCAGCGTCTGCCACTCGGCGAGGGTGTAGCCGTAGCGTTCCTGCGCCGCCTGGTTGCAAGTCAGGAAGCGCCCGGTCTCCCGGTCGAAGACGACGATTGCGTCGGGGATGCTCTCGAAGAGCGCGCGGTATTGGCGCTCCGACGCGTTGCGCGCGTCCGTCGTGTGTTGGCGCGCGGCGCTATCGGCGCGCGGGGCCGGGTGGGGCGATGCGCTGTCGGTTGGCGTATCCATTGGGCATCTCGTTCCGCAAAGTCGGCGTGGCCGAGTCGCTACACTGTCGCGACGGGCACCAGCAATACAATCTCTACCGTTGTTCCGGCCGCGGGTTGGCTCTGAATATGCAGCGCGCCACCGTGGATATGCGCCAGATTGCGCACCAGGGCCAGGCCCAGACCCAGCCCTTGTTGTTCATATTGCCGGCGGTCGAACTGACGGTAAACGCTCATGTCGTTGATCTGTTCGCGGGTCATGCCGCGGCCGGCGTCGCGCACTGCCAGGCGGAACTCCGCGCCCGTCTGCCCGCCGGTCACGAGGATCGGTTGGCCGGGTTCGGAGAATTTGCACGCGTTGTTCACCAACTCGCGCGTCATCATCGCCAGATGCTCCGCACAGGAGCGGACATCGCCCGCGATGGGCGCCACGGTGAGGTCGGCGGCGCGATCCAACTCGTGGGCGGCAAACCGCGCCGCGGTGGCGATGACTATGTCGGCGTTAAGCGTCACATCGGACTGCTCGAGCTGGAGCTGCGCCGGCGATTGTTGCAACGCCTCGATGTTGGTATACAGCAACTGCCGCTCGATCAAGCGGACCAGGCGCTCGCCGGCCGTCAGGATCAGGCCCGCCCATTCGCGCACCTCGTCGCCGTCGAGCGGGTCTTGGGCTTCTTTGAGCAGCGTCGCAAAGCCCAGGATCCCCGTCAACGGCGTGCGCAGCTCATGCGGCACCGTGCGTGCAATGACGCGCTGGAGATCCTCGACCCGTTTTTGCAGCGGCTGTATGACGGTGGCAAAGCGATCCCGCCGCGTCTCGATGGCGCTGATCAATTCGTTGCGGGTGAAGGGTTTGGTCAGGTAATCATCCGCGCCGAGCGCCATGGCCTGGCGTTGATCTCGCCAGGCGGTTTTGGCAGTCAGGAACAGGAACGGGATGGTGGCGGTCAGTGGCTCCCGGCGCAATGTCTGCAAGACGGCATGGCCGTCCAGGTCCGGCATCATGATGTCGCAAATGATCAGATCCGGGATCTGCGCCTGCACCGCCGCGAGGCCGGCCAGGCCGCCGGCCGCCTCCGTGACCTCGTACCCTTCGGCGCGCAACATTTCGACCGTCACTTCGCGCAATGGGGCGTCGTCCTCAATCATTAGAATTCGTGTCATGCGATTGTCTCTCTGTATTTTGTGGTTGGAAGCGCGGCAGCGTGACGACGAACGTCGTCCCCACACCGACTTCACTCTGAACCTCAATTATGCCACCGTGGGCATCCACGGCGCGTTTCACGACCGGCAGGCCCAGCCCCGTGCCCGGAATCCCGCCGACATTCGAGGCGCGGTAGAAGGCGCCATACAGATGCGGCACGGCATCCGGGGGGATCCCGATCCCGTGATCTTGGATCCGAAAGCCGATGTGCGTGGCCGAACAGGTCACCGCGAAGTGTACCTGGTCGCCGTTCGGCGAGTACTTGAGCGCGTTCGACAGCAAATTGTCCAAGATCTGGCGCAGTAGTTTTTCGTCCAGGTGCGCCGGCGCGCAGTCCCCGGATGCGGTGAAGCTGATCGGCTGTCGCGTCTCATCTGCCAACTGGCTCCGTTCGACGAGCGTGTGGCAGAACGCGATTACGTCCAGTGGCGCCGGCTGGCAGGTCAGGCGGCCCGCTTCGTACCGGCCGAGGATCAGGAGATCCTCCAGCATCTGGGTCATATGTCGGGCGCTGCGCTGGATCATGTGGATATAGCGCAGGCGTTTCTCTTCGGGCCAATTATTATTGGACTTTGGACAACCGCGATTAGCCTGGACTGCTGAAAACAGTCCGGCGTA
>CAZYHE010000089.1:6301-11377 GCA_964647225.1 uncultured Anaerolineales bacterium | reverse complement strand
CCTCGGCCGCGGCCATCTCGCTGAGCCAGCCGAAGGCGTCCAGCTTGGCCGGCGACATGGTGAGCAGCGCGGCCAGCGCCGCCGGCCCGTCCACGACGTGCGCGGCGGTGACCGCGGCCGCGCCCTCCGGCGTGCTGCGCAGCAGGCGGGCGATCTCGCCGCCGGTCGCCGTCTCGACGAGCGCCAACGAGACGCCCGCCTGGGCCAGCAGCCGGCCGGTCACTTCCTCCAGCGTGTCACTGTCGGCCCCGAAGATGCCATCATCCCCGATGGCGCCGCGCACCTGGCCTTCCATCTCGGCGATCATCGCGTCCGCGGCGACCTCGGTGTCGGCGCGGGCGTTGATGCGGATGTCCACGATCCCGTAATGCGCGGCCAGCCCCACGGTCGGGTTGGCCGACCGCATCTGCGCATCAATCCGCTCGTCAATCCAGCTTTCGCCCAGGCCCACGGTGCGCAGATTCTTGGCCTTGATGACCACCTGCCCCGCGCCGAGCCGCGCCTTCAGATAGGGCAACACCACGGCCTGCATCAGATGTTCCATCTCACGCGGCACGCCGGGGATCGCGATGAGCGTGCCGCGTTCGGTCTCGACGATGAACCCCGGCGCGGTGCCGACCGGGTTCATGATGGGAATGGCGTGGGCCGGCAGATAGGCCTGGCGCCGGTTGTTCTCGCCAAGCTGCCGCCCCCAGCGGGCAAAGATCGCCTCGATCGCCGCCAGGCATTCGGGATAGAGCGCCAACGCCCGGCCGGTCGCCAACGCCGCGGCGTCACGCGTCACATCGTCTACGGTCGGCCCCAGCCCGCCGGTCGTGATGACCACATCGGAGCGCGCCAACGCCTGGCGCAGCACCAGCGCCAGGCGCTCCACGTTGTCGCCGACCGAGGTCTTGTAGTACAGATTCACGCCTATATCGCGCAACGCGCGCGCGATATAGGTGGAATTGGTGTCCACGATCTCGCCGAGCAGCAGCTCGGTGCCGGAAGTGACGATTTCAACGTTCATGTCAGACCAACAGCGTCGCCTGCGCGCGGATATCCCGCAGCCGCTTGGCGGTCTGGCTGGATTCGGCGTCTTCTCGCTGCGCCATGTCTTCGGCCAGCCGCTCCATCAGCTCCAGCACCTCGGGCGTGATCTCGGCCTGGTGCTCCTTCAGGAGGTCGCGCGTGCCGGCGGGATAGGGCGCCCGCAGCAGGTCATTGATCAACTGGACCTCCGGCGGCATCCCTTCCTCGTACATCGCCATGATTTCTTCGTAGATCATCGTCATCCGCTCGAACGCGGCGCGAGATTTCCGCCGCTCGGCCTCACGGATGTTTGCGGAGAGAACGGCCATAAAGGTATCGTCAATCTCCGCGGCGTGCTCACGCACCGCGCTGCGCGGTTCGGGCGACGCGAGCAGCTCCTGCAACAAGCTGGTAGCCTCCTGCATTTCGGACTTGGCCGCTTCGTCCATCTGCTGCGTGATCTCGGCCAGGCGGTCGCGCAACTTGCGCAGGCGATCCTGCTCCGCCCCCGTCGCCGCTTCCATCCGCTCGGTGAGCTTCTGGAAGAAGGCGTAGTCCATCAGGGGCCGGCTGGCGACGGCAATCGCATCAATCACGTCCAGATCGGCGGCGACCACGCGCTCGAAGAACTCTTCGGGGGTCTTGACATCCTTGAACGAGGCGACCGCCTCTTCCTGCCGGGCCGCGCGCTTGCCGAAGGAGGTGAGCGTCTTAAGCCGGTCGCTCAACATCTGCAACTGCTTGATCCCCTTCTCATCCTGCATGGCGGCCGCGCGTTGCGCCGCGCCGGAAAGCAGCACGAAGAATTCATAATCTACGTCCGCGTCGTGGCCTTTGAGCATCATCTCCAGGCCCTTCGGATCGTCCGCCATCACCCGCAGTTGGTCAATGAACTTCATCTTCTTGCGCTGGCGGTCCAGTTCCTCCTGGCTGATGCCCATCGTGCCGAGGACGGCATCCATCAACGTCTGCCGGTTGGTGAACTGGCGCGGGCTGAGGAAGTACCCCTTGCGTTGGTCGGGCGGCAGCGAGCGCATGAGGCCCTGGGTCATCTCCCCGATCATCTTCTGGCGCTCCAGTTCGGGGATGTTGAGCTGCTGCGGGAAGTAGATCGCCAGGAATTCGGCCGCCGCGTCGTGATAGACCAGCGGCACCTCCATCACGCCGCCCGTCTGGCATTTCGGGCAGATTGCCAGGTTGAGCTGGCCGGACAGGAAGGCCTGGCGCAGTTGTGGGTTTTGGCCCACGTCAATCATCGTGCGGACCGGCGCCTGGTAGACGTTGCCGCATTTCGGGCAGTTGATTTGGATGGCATTTGTTTCGGGCATGTGAATGAAGTGCGTCCTTTCAGTTTTCAGTTGTCAGTTGTCAGTAGCCGGCGCGATCATGCGCTGCAAGTCTGCTTCGGCGATGACCGGCACGCCGAGTTGTTGGGCTTTGGTCAGCTTCGAGCCGGCCGCTTCGCCGGCCAACAGGTAGCTGGTGTTCTTGCTGACCGAATCGGTGACCTTGCCGCCCTGCGCCTTGATCAGATCCCGCGCCTGATCGCGGCCCAGCGTCGGCAACGTCCCGGTGATCACAAAGGTCAGGCCGGCGAGCGGCTGAGCCTCAGCCTTGACCTCGGCCTTAGCCTGCGCCATCGTCACGCTCGCGGCCTGGAGCTTGGCGAGCACCTGGCGGTTGGGTTCCTGGCTGAACCAGTCCACCACGCTCTGCGCCAGGATCGGGCCGATGCCGGGGATGGCCTGCAACTCGGCCAGCGGCGCGGCGGCCAACGCAGCGAGCGAGTCGTAGTGCGCCATCAGGTCTTCGGCCACCACCGCGCCCACCCCCTGGATGCCGAGCGCAGTGAGCAGGCGCGCCGGCGGTCGCGCCTTAGACGCCTCGATGGCCGCCATCAGGTTGGCGACCTTCTTCTCGCCGAACCCCTCCAGTTCGACCAGTTTGGCGGCATCCAGGTAAAAAACGTCGGCCAGATCCTTGATGAAGCCCAGCTCCACAAACAGTTCCGCCTGGCGGATGCCGAACCCGGCGATGTCCAGCGCGCCCCGGCTGACGAAATGCTCGACGCTGCGCACGAGTTGGGCCGGGCACGCGCTGTTGACGCAGTACCACGCGGCCTCGCCCGCCACGCGCACGGCCGCCTCGCCGCACGCCGGGCAGCGCGCCGGCATCTGCCAGGCCCGCTCATCGCCCGTCCGCAGCTCGACCAGCGGCCGGAGCACCTGCGGGATCACCTCGCCGGCGCGCTTGACCGCCACCATGTCACCCACCCGGATGTCCTTCTCCCGGATGTAATCTTCGTTATGTAACGTCGCATTCGTCACCGTCACCCCGCCCACGAAGACGGGATCGAGGACGGCGTAGGGGTTGAGCGTGCCCGTGCGCCCCACGTTGACCTTGATGTCGAGCAAGCGCGTGACCGCTTCTTCGGCGGGATATTTGTAGGCGATGGCCCAGCGCGGGTCCTTGCCGACATAGCCCAGGCGCTCCTGGAGCGCGACGTCGTTGATCTTGATGACCAGCCCGTCGGCTTCATAGGGCAGCCGCGGGCGCTCGGTCTGGCCCCACGCCTCGCAATAGGCGACCAGCGCGTCCCAATCGTCGAAGCTGCGGATGCGCGCCTCGACCGGAAAGCCCAGCGCCCGCAGAGTGTCGAGCGTCTCCCCTTGCGAGCGCGGCGCGGGCGCGCCTTCCAGCGCGATGATCTGGTAGACCCACAGCTTGAGCGGCCGGCCGGCCGTGATCCGCGCATCGAGTTGGCGCAGCGCGCCGGCCGCGAAGTTGCGCGGGTTGGCGTAGGTGCGCTCGCCGGTCTGCTCCTGCCGGGCGTTGAACTCCTGGAAATCGGCGATCGGTGTGTAGACCTCACCGCGCACCACCAGCCGCGCCGGCCCCTGACTCCTGCCCCCTGACTCCTGACCCCTGACCCCTGACTCCTGCACCGGTATCCGCAGCGGCACCGCCTTCACCGTCCGCAGGTTCGCCGTGATCTCCTCACCCACCTCGCCGTCGCCGCGCGTCGCGCCGAGGATCAGGCGGCCCGCCTCGTAGGTCAACACCACGCTCAGCCCGTCAATTTTGGGTTCGACGACATACGCAATCCCGGCCTGGAGTTCCTCCGGGAGCAACTTCAGGAAGCGGTCGCGCCACGCGTTGAGCTCTGCGACGTCAAACGCATTCGCCAGGCTCAGGATCGGCGCGGGATGGCGCACCTTGGCGAAGCGTTCGGACGGCGCGCCCGGCACGCGTTGCGTCGGGCTGTCTGGCGTGATCAGCTCCGGGTGGGCGCTTTCCAGCGCGACCAGCTCGCGCCAGAGCGCGTCATATTCCGCATCGCTGACGCTCGGATCATCGAGCACGTAATAGCGATAGGCATGATAGCGGATCGTCGCGCGCAGCGCTTCGAGGCGCGCTCCCTCACTGGACATCTCGCAGACTCCCTGGAGAGATCGGAATGCACAAAGAACGGGCCGAGTCATCCGGCCCGCTGCATGAACAGGCGCATTATACCGCTACTCGCAAGGCAACGCAAAGGCCGCCCGCGCGAACATGGAGAACTGACCGGGGGTGGTCGGGTGGGAGGACGGGGCGCGGACGACACAGACGACGCGGGGGACGCGGACAGAAAGAGCCATTCTGCGCATATTAGTGTATAATCTGGCTGCAGTACAATAACTTCTCGGAGGTCACCTGACGAACATCACCTGAGCGCCAACAAATGCTTGGCTTGCAGAAAATCAAGAGGGAACTAGAAGTCGCTCGCCGACCCAAAGGTTGACCAACGTCTCGATAGACACGCCATCTCGCCGGGCACGATCGGCCAATCTGTCTGCCAGTTCTGGGGCAAGTGTGACCTTGCGGCGGCGCGGCAAACGCACCTCGATCTCGACTTCATAAGTCTGATCTTCGAAGTCTGTGAGATCGTGGGTGTCCCAGAAGGCCGCAATCTCTTCTATCGAACGTGCTTTTGAGATGGAAGTGACTTGCACACCATTTTCTACCATAGGTTAATCATAGCACAATCAGCTCACCAGGTCAAGGAGCCAAAACCCCATGATCCGC
>CAZYHE010000089.1:4188-6291 GCA_964647225.1 uncultured Anaerolineales bacterium | reverse complement strand
CGCCGAAAAGACATCTTCACCATGAACATGACCTGCCTCGATAAAGCGAAAACGCGGCCGGTTGCGAAAAACTTCTTCGACCTCGTCCTGAACGACTGCATGGACAGCGCTCAGTTTTTCGATGATGCTTGGCATCCAAATGATGTCATCAACTCGCACGGCTATGTGTCTCCCGTCTCGACAGACCAGTCATACTGAACTCGATCATAGCACGATAGGCCATCCAGGTCAAGGAGCCAAAACCCCATGATCCGCACCGTCCCCGAAACCACCGGCGAAGGCATCGAGCTGTACATCCGCACCTACTACTCCCTGCTGCGCAGTTCCGGCGATGTGCGCATCCGCTCGCTGGAGGAGACGCACGAAGGGATGCGCTCCAGCCTGCACCTGAGCGCGGAGACCCCGGACTTCGACGCGTCGGCGTTCCTCTATGCCGCGCTGCGCCTGCCCGACTGTATCTACGCAGTGCGGCGGGTGGTGTTGGGCCAGTCGGAGGATGTCTTCCGGCACGGCGGGCTGGGCGACATCTCGGCCTGGCCGCGGGTGGACGCGCCGGCCCGGCGGCGGCGGATGCAGTTCGACGGCAAGGAGATGATCGCCGCGTTCGTCGCCAGCGTCTCGGACATTGACGACCTGATCCCCAGCCTGGCCGCGTATCAGATCGAGTGGAACAAGCTGCACCGCCGGCTGAGCGCCACGCAGCTCGGCCACGCGCTGGCGGACGGGACCGCGCGGGCCAGCGCCGCGCCGGAAGCGTTGCGCCACACCCTGGGCATCAGCGAGGAGGACTTCGCCCGCTTGTACCAGGTGTGGGGCGCGCACTTCGATCAGCGGATGCAGGCGTTGGCGCGGCAAGGGGCCGACATCCGCGTCACCTCGCTGGCCCGCGGCTTCAATGACTACCGCCGGGCGGTCGAGAGCTGGTGGGACGACCTGGTGCGCGCGGCCGACGACCTTTATCTCGACTTCCGGCCCGTCTACTTCGTCTCCAGCAACCCGCACAGCCTGCCCAACCTCCTCTCCGGCTACGCATCCAGCCGCCGCGCCGAGCTGATCCGCTTCACCCTGGAGGCCAACCCCGAAGGGCTGGCGGACGAATGGCGCCGGCTGGCCGAGCGCGGGGATGCAGCCGGCCAGGCGAACTTCCTTTATTATCTCCAGCGCGCTTACCTGCGCGCACATCCCGGCGAGCCGCGCGGCCTGCTGGAAGCGGAGTTGGCCGGCGGCGTCCATCGCTTCGACGAGCCGCACAGCCTCGACATCAGCGCGCAGGTGATTGACTTGCACGCGCTCGACCCCGGCCGGTTCGACCCGCGGCTGCACATGCCGGGGCTGGAGAAGCTGACCGCGTCCAAGGCGCTGATCATCAACGTGGACTACCCGCTCGGCTTCGCCGCGTATCACCTGCTGGCGCAGGTCGCCTCCGCCTCGGCCGATCTGCTGGGGATCTACGTGATGGGCAAGGCCGCCAGCCTCAACGGCCGCGTAGGCGACGTGATGATCCCGAACGTGGTCTACGACGAGCACTCGCGCAACACCTTCCTCTTCAAGAACTGCTTCCTGGCCCAACACCTGGCGCCCTATCTGCTCTACGGAACCGTCTTCGACAACCAGAAGGCGGTCACGGTGCGCGGCACCTTCCTGCAGAACCGGGAGTTCATGAGCGTCTTCTACCGGGAGGGCTACACCGACCTGGAGATGGAGGCCGGGCCGTACCTGAGCGCGCTCTACGAGGACATCTACCCACAGCGCTATCCGGTCAACGAGATCGTCAATCTGTTCATCAATGCACCGTATGATATCGGCTTGCTGCACTACGCGTCGGACACCCCGTACAGCCGGCGGCAAAGCCTGTTGAGCAAGAGCCTGAGCTATTTCGGGGTGGACGCCACCTACGCGTGCAGCGTGGCGATCTTGCGGCGGATTTTCGAGGTGGAGATAGACAGAATATCATCGTAGGGGCGGGTTTGCCCGCGTGACGGCGAAGCGAGATGGCTCGCACGCACGACGCCAACGGCAAATAGGTCATCAGCGCACGCAAAACCCGCCCCGCTCGGGGGCGGGTTTGATGTTGTCAATTCGGGTTCGCCGGCAAAATACGTG
>CAZYHE010000089.1:0-4178 GCA_964647225.1 uncultured Anaerolineales bacterium | reverse complement strand
GGCCATGTCACTGCGAGCGCCGTTTGCGAAGCAGTCTCCCGCATCAAGGGAGATTGCTTCGGCCCAAACGACGGGCCTCGCAATGACGGTCATTTACGCATCAATTATTTTCACAGGAGAATACCATGTCATTCAGGAAAGACTTTCTCTGGGGCGCCGCGGCCGCTTCGTATCAGATCGAAGGCGCGGCGTATGAGGACGGCAAGGGGCTGTCGGTGTGGGACATGCTCTGCCGCGTGCCGGGGGCCGTGTGGAGCGGCCACACCGGCGATGTTGCCGACGATCATTATCACCGCTACGCCGAGGATGTCGGCCTGATGCAGGAGGTCGGCCTCCAGGCCTACCGCCTCTCGATCTCCTGGCCGCGCGTGATCCCGGCCGGCACGGGCGCGATCAACGAGCAGGGGCTGGACTTCTACGACCGGCTGATTGACACGCTGCTGGCCGCGGGGATCCAGCCGTGGGTGACGCTCTTCCACTGGGATTATCCCTATGAGCTGTTCTGCCGGGGCGGCTGGCTGAACCCGTACAGCTCCGACTGGTTCGCCGAGTACACCGAAGTGATCGTCAAGCGCCTCTCGGATCGGGTGCGCCACTGGATGACGCTGAACGAGCAGCAGTGCTTCATCGGGCTGGGCCACCAGGTGGGCAACCACGCGCCGGGGCTGAAGCTCGACTGGCCGGAGGTGCTGCGCGGCTGGCACAACGGCCTGCTGGCGCATGGCAAGGCGGTGCAGGCGATCCGCGGCCACAGCAAGCTGCCGGCGGTGATCGGCGCGGCCCCCACCGGCTTCATCGGCCATCCCGCCACCGAAGCGCCGGCCGACATCGAGGCCGCGCGGCTGGCGACCTTCACGGTGCGCGAGAAGTCGCTGTGGAACCAGCACATGTTCTACGACCCGATCTACCGCGGGGAGTATCCGCCGGAGGCCGCCGCGGTCTTCGGGAAGGCGATGCCGCAGATCAAGGCCGGCGACATGGCGATCATCAGCCAGCCGATTGACTTCAGCGCGTTCAACTACTACCAGGGGATGCCGATCCGCGCGGGCGCGGCCGGGCTGCCCGAAGTCGTGCCCCATCCCCAGGGCGCGCCACTCACGCTCTTCCACTGGCACGTGACCCCGGCCGGGCTGTACTGGGGGCCGAAGTTCCTCTACGAACGCTACGGCAAGCCGATCTACGTCACCGAAAACGGCTGCTCGGGGATGGACTGGGTCGCGCTGGATGGCAAGGTACACGACCCGGCGCGCATTGACCTGACCCAGCGCTATCTGCGTGAGCTGGGCCGGGCCAGCGCCGACGGCGTGGACGTGCGCGGCTACTTCCACTGGTCCATCATGGACAACTTCGAGTGGGCCGAGGGCTACAAACACCGCTTCGGCCTGATCTACGTGGACTTCGCCACCCAGCAGCGCATCCTGAAGGACTCGGCGCACTGGTATCGGGAGGTGATCGCGAGTAACGGCGCGAGCCTGTAGGGAGATCCCGCCCCGTCAGGTTTTGGGAAACCTGACGGGGCCGGTCCAGTCAGCCCTGCGCGGGGGGCTTGCCGATTTCGTGTTTACAGAGTAGAATGGCGTTCAGGAGGCACGGTGATGACACTCGAAATGCGACAGCTCACCTTACCGGCCAAAGCCACAGTCAAGATCGCGTTCAGCCTGACGGCTCAGGTCAACGTCACGGATGTGATCGCCCAGCGCAAAGTCAGCAAGCTGTTGCTCGATGAGGTGGGCAACCTGCTGTACGGCGAGCGTCCGAGCTTATTCGTGAGCCAACGCCTGCTCTGGCGCGTACCGGTGTGGCTGGCTTCACCCCGGCGCGGGCCATTGGGCCAGGTCGGCACGTTGGACGTGGATGCGCAGACCGGCGAGATCCTCTTTACCCACGACCTCCTGGAAGAACTCGCGGAGCGCGGTCATGCCCTGGCTCGCCATACCTCATCAGCAACAAGATAGAGACGGCTGGTGTCTGCCCGCCTGTGTGGCAATGGTATCGGCTTACTGGGAACAACCGTTGCTGCAGGCTGATGTCGCCGACTGGCTGGATGCACGAGAGGATATCGGCGCGCCGGCCGGACGCGTACGCCGCCTGGCTCAGCGCGGGTTCCATGTCATCTATCGCACCGGCTCGGTACTGGAGTTGCAGGCCTGGCTTGCCAAAGGGATACCCTGCATTCTGTTTGTTCGCACCGGCGAGTTGCCCTACTGGAATATAGACACCCCGCACGCCATCGTCTTGGCTGGCATCGAAGGAGACAATGTTTCCCTTTTCGACCCGGCCATGGAGACTGCCCCGATCGAAGCGACTCTTGGTGACCTGATACTGGCATGGGCCTACACAGATTACACCTATGCCATCCTGAACGTCGCGTAAGGATAGGTGGTGCAGTCGCTGATCATACTGATCGTACCATCTGCCACCAATATCGCGCTGTGCCTTTCTTCATCCTCCAACTGCGACGCCATTTGCGATAATTCCTGACCTGTGGTATATTCCACGCAGCCAACGGCCAGCCCCACTCCCCCCATGCTGGGCCGCCGGCGAGCCATCGTTCGCAGTCCAACAAGGGGCAGGGCATCATGGCATCATCGAAGCTGCCAACTGAATCAGGTTGGGTCTCCAAGCCAGCCGCCACTGGCGCGCATGTGCGCGCGTCCGGGGCGGCTGGCTTTTATGTTTCCGTCGAGGCGCCATGCTGATCCTCAACTTCACACACCCGTTGCGGCCCGAACAGATGACCGATATCGAAAAGCTGGCCGGGCAACCGATCGCGCGCGTGATCGAAGTCCCGGCCCAATTCGATCCGGTGCAGGCGTTCGCACCCCAGGCCGCGGCATTGGCCGACACCTGCGGGCTGACCCCGGTCGAGTGGCAGACGGCCCCGCTGCTGATCGTGCCGCCGGCGCTCAATTTCATCGCGGTGACGCTGCTGGCCGAGCTACACGGCCGGATGGGCTACTTCCCGACGTGCGTGCGGCTGCGGCCGGTAGCGGGGAGCGTGCCGCCGCGGTATGAGGTGGCGGAGGTGTTAGGATTGCAGGAGGTGCGCGAGGCGGCGAGGAGGAAGCGGTAGGGCGTATTGCGTGTTGCGTATTCCGTAAGGAGGGTGCAATGTGAACACAGAGAGCAAACCAGAGAGCAAAAAAGAACTCATCGAGTATGGTCAGGCGCTCATGGCGCGTGTGGCCGGCGGCAAGGCGCAGTCCGATCCAACGTGGGTAAAGGCATTCCTGCGACTGCTGAACCCGAAACCGCCTGACGACGCAGCCGAGAAGCCGCTCAGGTGCATCTTCGACCTGGTGCAGGACGGCAAGCCGGGGGCGGCGCCGCTGTGGCTGCGGCCCGTGCCGTTGGCGTTGGGGCGTGATGGCGATCCGGCGGCATGGCCGTTGATGCCGGTTGACGCGCCGCCAGATGTGACCGCGCGACAGGCGCTCTACGCGGAATTCGAGCGCCACAGCCGGGCGGCCGGGCAGGACTACGAGCGTTTCTTCTATCTGATGCGCAAGTTCGCCACGACGCTGCCCAACACCTACGGCGAGCCGGGCGTGTCACTCTTCGAGCAGTGGAAGATGATCGCCGCGCTGGTGGGGATCAGCGGCAACGTGAACCGGCCGCCGGCGCGGCTGGGGCTGGTAGGCGGCGACATCCCCGGCATCCAGCGGACGATCAACACGATCACCTCCAAAGGCGCGGCCAAGGCGATGCGTGGACGGTCGGCGTTCATCCAACTGCTGGGGCACGCGCTGGTCGAGAAGCTGCTGGATGAGCTTGGGCTGGGGGCGGCTAACGTAGTTTACGACGCGGGCGGCAACTTCGTGTTGCTGACTGGCTGGAACGCTGACCTGGAGAAACGCGTTCAAAAAGTCGCCAACCAGATCAACCGGGTCTTGCTGGACGGGACGGAGGACGGCAGCTTCGATGGCTTCCACGGCGACCTGGCCGTGGCGCTGGCCGCGGTCGAGATTCCAGTGGCAGCACTGGCCGTGCCGACCGCAGATGCCGACGCATCCCTGTGGCAGCAGGCCGAGAAGCAAGTCAAAGACGCGGTGGCCGCGGCCAAGCATCGGCCCTTCGGCGACCTGGCGCAGGAGTCAGCCGAAGACTGGCAGAAGTTGTTCGGCCCCGACCCGGCCGAGACCGCCGAGTTTTGCGCGGTGTGCCGGCGGGCCAAGGGC
>CAZYHE010000088.1:0-11398 GCA_964647225.1 uncultured Anaerolineales bacterium | reverse complement strand
GCGAACGCCGTGCCCGATTCGCGCACCCCGCGCAGGTTGACCACCATCATGAAGAGCACCAGCCCCACCGCAATCTCGATCCGATACTGATAGAGGGCCGGGAAGGCGGAGATCACCTGGGCCACGCCGGAAGAGATAGACACGGCCACCGTTAGAATGTAATCGGTGAGGAGCGAGGCGCCGGCCACCTGGGCGGGCAGCTCGCCCAGGTTGTCGCGCGCCACGATGTACGCGCCGCCGCCGCCGGGGTAGGCATGGATGATCTGCTCGTAGGAGAGCGTGACAATCGCCAACAGGCCGACGATCACGATGGCGATCGGGAACGCAAAGGTGAACGCGCCTACGCCCGCGGCGGCCAGGATGAAGAGGATTTCCTGTGTCGCGTACGCGGTGGATGAGAGCGCATCGGACGCAAACACCGCCAACCCGACGAACTTGCCGATGGTCTCGTGGGGCGCGTCGGCTGTTTGCAATGGCCGGCCGATCAGCCAGGTGCTCAGGGATTTCGGCGGCTGGTAATCAGCCTGGCGCCGCTGGATGCTCGAGCTGTCGTCGTGTTCAATCAGTGTCATTTATATGGCCGTATCATACAGGTTGCCCCGAAGGGTGGTCTGCGTTTCACAACAAAGAGTTCACCGATAGCAATCGCAGACCGACGGGTATTATAACCCCGCGTTGGCGGTAGGTCAAAGTCCTCGGTCGCATCTGCTGGCCCGGAACTTTCCCCCAAATCTTGACGACCTTCGCAAACCGGGGTATCATCACATTACCGACGTTCGCAGATAGCCATCGTCAATACCTGGGGCAACAGGCCGCGTGCCTGTGTCCTTTTTTATTGGGAACAGTTCGTCGGGTGTCATGGAGAAACGAATGAACATTATCGTTGTCGGCTGCGGCCGCGTGGGGTCGCAACTGGCGAACCGCCTCAGCCAAAAGGGGCATCACGTCACGGTCGTGGATGTGGCGCCGAGCGCGTTCGAGAATCTGGACACCAATTTTCGGGGGCGCACCCTGGAAGGGGATGTGCTCACACAGGATTTGTTGCGCCGTGCCGGGATCGAGCAAGCGGATGCCCTGGCGGCCGTCACCAATTCCGATACCCTGAATGTCGTTGTGGGGCGTGTAGCGCACACCCTGTATAATGTGACGAGCGTGGTGTGTCGCAACTATGAGCCGCGCTATCGCTCGCTCTACGACACCTTCAACCTCCAGGAGATCAGCTCGGCCCTGTGGGGCGCACAGCGCATGGAAGAAATGCTCGAAGATGCCACGTTGCGCACCGTCTTCTCGGCCGGCGATGGCGAGGTTGAAGTTTACGAGGTGATGATCCCGCGACCGTGGCATGGGCACAACCTGAGGGACTTGCTCGGCGATTGCGCCTGTCTGGTCGCGCTGACGCGCGCCGGCAAAGCCTCGCTGCCCACGCTCGACACCCTCCTGGAATATGGCGACATCCTGCATCTGAGCGCGACCCTGGAAGGGATCGAAAAGCTGCGCGGGCGCCTGGCCCAGGGAAAGGAAGCCTGAGATGTTCACAATCATCACCGGTGGGGGGCGGACGGGCACATCCCTGGCGCTGACCCTGTTGAGCAGCGGGCATCGCGTGCGCCTGGTCGAGCAGCGGCGCGATGTGCTGGCGCGGCTGCATCGCGAGCTGCCCACGGAAGCGATCTACGAAGGCAACCCGACCGATCCGCAGGTGCTTGAGCTGGCTGGAATCCGCGAAGCAAACGTGCTGGCGGCGATCACGACCAACGATGCCGACAACCTGGCGCTCTGCTATCTCGCCCGCGAACGCTACAAGGTGGGGCGCACCATTGCCCGTGTCAACAACCCGCGCACGGCCTGGCTTTTCGACCAGACTTTCCACGTGGATGTGGCCGTCAACCAGGCGACGATCCTGGCGAGCACCATCGAAGAGGAGATGTCGCTGGGCGACATGATGACGCTGCTGAAACTGCGCCGCGGCCAGTACTCCCTGGTGGAAGAAAAGATCCCGCCGGGCGCCAAAGCGATCGGCATCCCCATCAAAGACCTGCATCTGCCGGAGCAATGTGTCATTGCCGCCATCATCCGCCGCGGCGAAATCCAGATTCCGCGCGGGATCACGACCTTCGAGGCCGGCGATGAAGTGCTGGCAGTCGTCGGTCACGAGGCCGCCGATGACCTGGCGGCGCTGTTTGCCCGGCCCGGGGCGTTGGCGCCCGTCTCATCGAACGGATAGACCTGTGTGTTTACTTACTGAAATAGGCTCTCGCTTGCAGTATGCTAAGTAAGCGTTTGTATGAGTATTGAGTCTATTTCGGTAAGGAGTAACAGACATGGCCCACCAACTTCCGTCCCTTCCGTACGCGTTCGACGCGCTGGAACCTTATATTGACACGACGACGATGCAGATCCATCATGGCAAGCACCATGCGGCCTACATCGCTAACTTGAATAAGGCCATCGCGGGCACGCCCTTCGAGGAGACGCCGCTCGATCAACTGCTGGCGAAACTGGATGCCGTGCCCGAAGCCATCCGCACCGTGGTGCGCAACAACGGGGGCGGCCATCTCAACCACAGCTTGTTCTGGACGATCATGGCGCCCAACGCCGGCGGCGCGCCGACCGGCGCACTCGGATCGGCCATTGATGCGACGTTCGGGAGCTTCGACGGGTTCAAGGAGAAGCTCACCGCGGCCGCCATCGGGCGGTTTGGCAGCGGCTGGGGGTGGCTGGTGGTGAAGGCCGGCGGCAGCCTCGAAGTGATCAGCACGCCCAACCAGGACAGCCCGGTCATGACGGGTGACACGCCGATCTTGGGCGTGGATGTGTGGGAACACGCGTACTACCTGAAGTATCAGAATCGCCGCCCCGAGTATGTGGCGAACTTCTTCAACGTGATCAACTGGGCGCAAGTCGCGGCGAACTTTGCCGCTGCACGTCGTTAGCATCTCAGCCAGACATTGTCTCGATGACGCCGCGCGCCGGATTCCCCCATCCGGCGCGCCGGACCGGAAATCAGCCATCGCTCGATGGTGGATTCATGTGATCTTAAATTTTTGAACTCTGGTCAAATTGCGCGTCACTCCGCTGCCCCTTCTGCGTCATGGGATGCAAGAACATAATCAAAAACGCTGCCGGGCCTGATGGGGACTTCTTCGATTTGGCCGGGCTGGGCAGCGCGCGGAGGAGCAATGAGCACCGAATCCATTGCCAGCAAACGGGAACAAGGCAAATCGGAGCGCAAGGAACGCCTGTACGAATCCGCGCTCACGCTGTTCCGCGTGCAGGGTTACGAAGCGACCACCGTAGATCAGATCACCCGGCAAGCGGGCCTGGCCAAGGGGACCTTCTTCAACTACTTCCCGACCAAAGATGCCGTGTTGCGCTACATGGGCACGCGTGAGGTGGGCCGGTTGGGCGCGGCAACGCTCGGCCTGACGGGGACGAATTCCTCCGTCGGCAAACTCAAGCGGCTGATGAACGCATTGGCGGCCAGCCTGGAGCGCGACCACGAACTGGTATCCTTGATTTTCCGCAAGGGGGTCACGGTGGCGGATCTGATGGCCGGGGATGCGGGCGGGTTCAGCTTGCAGCCGACCGTCTCCCTGCTGATCCGGCAGGCGCAGCGCCAGCGGGAGATCAACCCTGCCCTGGATTCCGACACCCTGGCCGCCGCGCTCGACGCGCTCTATTTGCAGCAATTGATCCGCTGGTGTGAATCGGACAACCAATATCCACTGGCCGATCGCTTCACGGGCATCGTGGATCTCCTGCTGACCGGTATCACAGTACAATCAATGCGAGAGGAACCCCTCGGTTGAGCCAACCCCACATTCAAGTGGCGGAACGCGCGGGCCAGGCTGCCTGGACAAGGAATCTGGCCCGCGATTTGTTCCCCGCGGCAGTGACACCCTTCCATTGGACCCTCTTGCGGCACCCCGCAGAGATGGCGATGCGCCGCGCCTGGGCGGATTTGGGCGCGGTCCTGCCCGCTGCGAGCTTCTGGCGGCGCGGCGAGGATGGCCGGGTCCTCCTGAACGCGACGTTGCTCGGCCAGGCCGGCCGGACGCTGCACGGCGCGGCCTGGCTGAACGCGCCTCCCGAACCGGCCGGGGCCGGGCTGTTCGACCGCCTCCGGGCGCCGGGCACGATCCGCCGCGTCCAGGCGCAGGTCGCGGGCATCCTGCCGGAGGTCACGGCCTTGCAGGCGCGCCTGACCGATTGGCTGGCCTGGGTGCAACGGCTGCGCTGGAGCCAGGCCGACCTGCTGCAGGTGATGGAAGAGTTGGAGCCGCAGGCGCAAACCGCGCTGCGCGCCTATTTCAGCGCGCGCGCCGGCCTGTCGGCTGCGCACGCCGAGGTGGCGCGGCTGGTGCTGGGCTGGTGGCCGGCGTGTCCGCCCGGCCTGCTGCTCGGCTTGTACGCGGGGCTGGCCGACCTGCCGAGCGCGGCGGCGGCCTACGCGTTAGCCGCGCTCGGCCCCGCACCGGACGCGGCGGCCCGCGCCGCGTTTCTCGCCGACTATGGGCATCGCGGCCCCGGCGAAGCCGAGCCGGAAGCTCAGCGCTGGGCCGACCATCCCGACCGGCTGCTGGCGTGCGCGGCGCTCCCGGCCGCCCGTGATGCTGCGCACGCGCAAGCGGTGCGGACAGATGCCGAGCACGCGTTCCAGGCGCGCTTGGGCGGCCGGTGGCAGCAGCTTGCGCCCGCGCTGGCCCAGGCGCGCGCGCTGTGCCGCGCGACTGATCTCGCGTGGGATTGCTTTGTGCGCGTGATGTCGGCCGCGCAAAGCTGGTTGCGCGCCGTTGCGGTCGAAGCCCGCGCGGCCGGGCTGATCGCCGAAGTGACTGAGGTCAGTTATCTGGAGTTGGAGGAGTTGAAGCAGGTGGCGACGGGCGAATGGCATGGCGGCCGCAGCGCGGCAGTGCGCGGCGAGGTCGCGCGGCGCCGCGCCGAACGGGCCAATGCCCGTGCCGAGCCGCCGCAACCGCCGCAGCCCGCCAGTCCCGGCCAGGCCGCCGGCCCGCTCTTCCGATCAGATGGTGCGCAAGATGGCATCTTGCGCACCGCCCAGGCCATCGTGCTGGTGGACGTGGCCGACCCCGGCCAGGCGCCCTGCTGGCTGGCGGTGGCCGGGCTGTTGGACGCGGCGGGCGATCCCTGGTCGCCGGGCATGATCGCGGCCCGTGCGCTGGCTGTGCCGGCGATCAGCGGGCTGCCCCCCGATCTCTGGCAGGCGGCTTCCGGGCAAAGGGTGGTGATGGACGCCGGCGCCGGCCGCGTGGCCCGCGCGATGAAAGTAGACAGGTAGACAAGGAACAAGAATACAAGGCGCGTGGTTGCCCCTTGTATCCTTATCTACTACTAACTTGTCTACTTTCCCGCTGAGCGAAGCTGCGGGGTTTTCGTTGCGTGGCCGAAGGATGGTATAATCAGCGCCATGCAGAAATTGCTTTCGGGCGCAACCCAAATGGGCTTGAACCTGCCGGCGGCCCAGGTCTCGGCGTTCGATCTCTTCACCGAACAGCTCATCGCCTGGAACGAACAGTTCAACCTGACCGCCATCACCGACCCGGCGCAGATCGAAATCCGCCACTACCTGGATTCGCTGGCGCTTGTGCCGGCGCTGGCCGCGTTGGACGGGATCACGCCGGCCGCGCTGATGAGCCGGCCCGTCAAGGCGGTGGATGTGGGCGCGGGCGCGGGGCTGCCGGGGCTGGCGTTGCGCATCGTCTGGCCCAAATTGCGTTTGTGCGCCATGGAAGCGACCGGGAAAAAGGTGCGCTTCATGGAGCACATCATCGCGCAACTGGGCGTCAGCGATGTCCAGTTGGTGCATGGCCGGGCCGAAGAATTGGCGCTGCACGAGCCACATCGCGCCGCCTATGATCTTGTGCTGGCCCGCGCCGTGGCTTCGCTGCCCACCCTGGTGGAATACCTCTTGCCGCTGGCGAAGCGCGGGGGCCGCGTCGTGGCGTACAAGGGTTCGGCCGCCCATGAAGAAGCGCTGGCCGCCGAATACGCGATCCGCGTCCTGGGCGGCCGGTTGACCCGGCTGATCCCGGTGGAGGTGCCGGGGTTGGTCGAAACCCGCGTGTTGGTGGTGATTGACAAGGTGTCCCAGACGCCCGATGGCTATCCGCGCGGCCGGGGCCTGCCCCGCAAGGAACCGTTGGGAGATGGATTAATCCGGCAGGCGCAGGGATATGAAGATCCGGACGGTAGTGCTTAATTATCTTCATGAGACGTTTACTCCAGATTTGGCTCCTCTTCGCATTGCTCTGGACGCCGGCGCTCTCCCCGGTGACGCCGGCCGAGGCGGCTCCCGCGCGCCAGGGCACGACCGTGCCCACCGCGACTGCCACGCCGCCGACCCGCCCCCCCATCCGACCGGCCGATGTCAAGGCGATCCTGGATCGCATGAGCGCGGCGGACAAGGTCGGCCAGCTCTTCCTGGTCACATTCGAGGGCCGCGATGTCTCGGCGGCTTCCGACATCGCCGTCCTCGTGCGTGATTTCGGCGTCGGCGGGGTGGTGCTCCGGCCGGCAAACGGCAACTTCCGCAGCGTGCCGACCGCCCAATCGCCCATCACCGCGACGTCGGGGATCACCGTGACCGCCGCGACCACGCTCACCATCCCATTACAAATCGCGCAGTTGAGCAATGCGCTGCAAATGCTGGCCCTCAGCCCGCCGCGGCCCATCACCATCGCGGTTGCCAGCAGCGCGCCGGCCGCGCCCACGACGCCGGCCATCGCCAACGGCGTCACGGTGACGACCGGTCTCGATCTCAGGTCGGCCATCGTCGCCGGTCCAACGGCCCAACCGCTGACCCCAACCGCCACCGCGACCGCCGCGCCCACCCAACCGCCGGCTACGCCGGCCCGGCCGCCGCCGGCCATCACCGCGACCCTGCCGCTGACCGGGACGCGCATCCCGCTCCTGATCGGCCTGGAATGGGACGGCGATGATAGCTCTTTTCTCGCGAGCGCGACCGGCGCCGACCGCGGTTTCAGCCCGCTGGCCGGCGCGATGGCGATCGGCGCGACCTGGGTCCCGTCATTGGCGGAAACGGCCGGCCAGACGCTGGGGAAGGAGTTGCGCGCCGTCGGGATCAACCTCCTGCTCGGCCCGCCCCTGGATGTGCTCGACACCCCGCGGCCCGGCAGCAAGGGGGATTTGGACACGCGCACCTTTGGCGGTGATCCGTTCTGGGTCGGCCAGATGGGGCAGGCGTTCATCCGCGGGATTCAACTCGGCAGCCAGGGCCAGGTGCAGACCGCAGCCAAGCACTTTCCCGGCCAGGGCAGCAGCGACCGGCGGCCCGAAGATGAAGTGGCGACCGTCCAGAAATCGGTGCAGCAGCTCCGGCAGATCGAGCTGGCGCCGTTTGCCTCCGTCACGACGGCCGGGCCAGGCGTGACCGGCACGACCGCCGCGCTGATCACCTCGCACATCCGCTACCGGGGCTTCCAGGGCAACATCCGCCAACTCACCCCGCCGATCAGCCTGGCGCCGCAATTGCAAGACCTGATGGCGCTGAAGGAATTCGCCGATTGGCGGGCGGCCGGCGGCGTGCTGGTGAGCGACGCGTTGGGAGTGCCGGCGGTGCGGCGCTACTACGATCCGCAGCTTCAGAAATTCCCGCACCGGCAGGTGGCGCAAGACGCGTTCCTGGCGGGCAATGACCTGCTCTACCTCTCGCGCTTTGCCCTCACCGATGACTGGCGCAGCCAGCTTGCCGCGATCAAAGAGACGATCCTCTACTTCCAGAACAAATACCAGGATGACACCGAATTTCGCGCCCGCGTCGACGCATCGGTGGCGCGCATCCTGCAGATGAAACTGCGCGCGCTGCGCGGCGGGCCTAACTGGAAAGCAACCGATCTACTGACCTCGAGCGCGGAGTTGGAGACAGCGAGCAGCAACGCAGCGCGCACGCCGGTCACGCAGGCCGTCGCCCGCGCAGGCCTGACCTTGATCTATCCCTCGCGCGAGGAACTGGCCGACCGCATGCCCTCGGCGCCGCTGGCCGATGAGAACATCTTGATCTTCACGGAAGCGCGGCCGCAACGGGAGTGCCCGGCGTGCGAGCCGGTCCCGGCCATCGCCCCGACCGCCCTGGAAGAGATCATGCTGCGGCTCTATGGGCCGACGGCCACCGGCCAACTCACCCCCAACCACATCCGCAGCCTGACCTTTGCCGATCTCGCCCGCCGGACTAATCCGCTGCCCGCGGCCGCGCCCGGCGCCGAGCAGGAGATCGAGCAGGCGATCGCCGCGGCGCGGTGGATCATCTTTGCGATGCTCGATTACAACCCGGAGGAGTATCCCGATTCGGCGGCGCTGCGCAACTTCCTGGCGAAGCGCTCCGACAGCCTGCGCGATAAACGCCTGGTGGTCATGGCATTTCGCGCGCCGTACTACCTGGACACGACGGAGATCAGCAAGCTCACCGCGTACTTCGGCATCTACAGCAAGACGCCGCCGTTCCTCGAAACCGCGGTGCGGGCGCTCTTTCGCGAGTTCAGCCCGATCGGCGCGCTGCCCGTCTCGGTCGCGGGGGTGAACTACGACCTGATCAAGCAGCTCGAACCCGCGCCCGGCCAGATCATCCCGCTGAACCCGACCGGCCCGGCGCTCGACGCCAGCGGCAACCGCGCCAGCATCCAGGTGGGCAACCGCCTCCCCGTGGAGACCGGCGTGATCATGGATCGCAACGGCCACCCGGTTCCCGACGGCACGCCGGTCGAATTTCGCCTGCGCTACCCCACCGAGGGGCTGGAGTTGGCGCCCAAAGTGGAAACCACCAGCGCCGGCAAGGCGCGCACCACGGTCGTCCTGGATCGCGCCGGCGAGCTGTGGATCACCGTGCAGGCTGGCGAGGCGAAGGAATCCACGCGCATCGTGCTCAAGGTCGGCGGCGACGCGCCCGGCAGCATCGCCACGGTCTTGCCCTCGCCCACCGCCGTGCCAACCCTGACCCCCACGCCCGCGCCGACCGCCACCCCCACGCCCGTGCCGACGGTCGAGCCGACTGCCGTCGCGACGCCGACGCCCCTCGCGCTCCCGCCCCAGCCCAGGGCGCCGCTGCCGGCCTTCCTGTTCGGGCTGTTGGGCGTGATCGGCTCCAGCGGCATCGCGTTCGTGCTGGGCCGCCGCCGCGCACTCACCGCGCAGCGCAGCGGCCTGGAATGGCTCAGCCCGGCGGTGGGCGGCGCGCTCTGGGCCATCACCGTGGCGTGGGCCGCGTATCTGCTCTATGCGTTGGGGCTGGCGCCGGGCGCGACGCAGTTGCAGGCCGCGGGCATGACGTGGGCCGCGGGCGTGGTCAGCCTGGCGGGCGGCCTGCTCTCGCTAACGTGGAGCGGCCGGCAAGAGGGGCGACCAGAGCGTCACGAGTAGCGCGGCCATCGTCAGCAGCAGCGCCGCGGTGACGAGCAGGCGATGTGCGCGCAGCGCGATGATCCACGCCGACGGATTAATCCGTCGGTCGGGATTGCCGGCGTGCGGTTCGGGGGTCGCGACCTGCGGCCCGGTCGTGGCGGGCGCGCGCAGCATCCCGCGGAGGATCTCGACCGAGGCCGGCCGGTTGTCGGGGTGCTGGGCCATCGCGGCCAGCAGCACGCGCTCGATGTGCGGGGTGATGGCCGGGTTGACATCACGCGGGGGCGTCAGGGTGCCGGGCTTGAGGAAGCGCTGCTTGGCGTCGGCCGGGGTCTGGCCGGTCAACAGATGATAAAGGGTCGCGCCGAGGGAGTAGATGTCGGAACGGGCGTCGGTGTGCCCGGTGTCGCCCCCGTATTGTTCGAGCGGCGTGTAGGCCACCGTGCCGCGGCCCTGGACGACCGTCACCGTGCGGCTTTCGTCGGGCTGGAGCAGCTTGACCAGGCCGAAGTCCACCAGCTTCACCACCCCGCGCGGGGTCAGCTTGATGTTGGAGGGCTTGATGTCGCGGTGCAGCACCGGCGGGTCTTGCGTGTGGAGATAGGTGAGGGCGTCGCACAACTGATCTATCCAGCCGACCACCGCGGTTTCCTCCAGAAAGGTATCGCGGCGGCGGGCGTCTTCGATGAGCTGGCGCAGATCCAGCCCCGGCACGAAGTCCATCACCAGGTATTCGCGGCCGGACTGCTGGAAGAAATCGCTGACCTTGGGCAGGTTGGGATGGTCGAGGCGGGCGAGGATGCTGGCTTCGCGGTAGAACTGATCGTGCGCCTGGTCTTCCATGCCGGGCACGCCGATCAACTCCGGCAAGACCTCCTTGACCGCGCACAGGCGGCCGCGCAGACGCAGGTCGTCGGCTTGGTAGACGGCGCCCATGCCGCCCTGCCCGACCAGATCCGTGATGATGTAACGGTCGCGCAGCACGGCGCCGACCGGGAGTGTTTGAGACATAGACTCGTTTCGCCAAACCTGAGTGCGTATTGCGTATTACGTATTGCGTGGGGAATTATGACGTAACTCACGCGTCGTGTCAAGAACCTGCTTGAGTGAGGAGCAACAACCCCATGTCGCATGAAAGAAGCACCAGAGAGGCTGCCATGCTCATCCTGCAACGGGGCGGAGAGCCAGGCTCGACGTGGTCGCTTGAGCGCCAGACGTTGACCATCGGCCGGAACGCGGACTGCAACATCGTCCTGGACGACCGCCAGGTGTCGCGGGTTCATGCGCGCATCGCCTGGCGCGGTGATCACTACGAGCTTGAGGATCTGGGCAGCAAGAACGGCACGCATCTGAACGGCCGCGATATCGTTGCTGCGCTGCCGCTGCGCGACGGCGACGAGATTCAGATCGCCCTGCGCTACAAGCTGGCGTTCGTGGACGCCGGCGCGACCGCACCCCTCTCGCTGGAGACCCCGCTGGAGATCGGCTTGCGCATTGACACGGTGACGCACCAGGTCTACGTGGGGGGCCGGCTGCTCGAACCTGCGCTTTCCGCGCAGCAATATCGCCTGCTGGAACTGATGATCCGCGCACCCGGCGTGGTCGGCCGCGATGATATCGTGCGCGCGGTCTGGTCGGACGCGGCCGAAGGGGGCGTCTCCGAGCAATCCATTGACGCGCTGGTGCGCCGCCTGCGCGAGCGCCTGGCCGAGCTTGATCCCGATCACCAGTACATCGTGACGATGCGCGGGCATGGGTTCAGGTTCGAGAATCGGACGTAACGTAAATGCTGAAGGATGAATGGTGAATGATGAACGACGGTCAATCGGCGCATTCTGCATTCAGCATTCTGCATTCAGCATTTGCCCTCTATCTCCACATCCCCTTCTGCGCCGTCCGGTGCGCGTATTGTGATTTCAATACGTATGCCGGGCTGGAGACACAGTTCGAGCCATACACGGCGGCGCTCGTTCAGGAGATCCGGGCGGCGGGCGCGGCGCGCGGCCGGCCCCCAGTGCATACC
>CAZYHE010000087.1:6429-11405 GCA_964647225.1 uncultured Anaerolineales bacterium | reverse complement strand
ACGCTGGACGGCGGCGACCTCTGGGCGAAGGCGATCAACGTGGGCGGCTTCGATCATCTGGACGACATCTGCGCCAGCAGCACCGAAGACGCCTGGGGCGTGACCAACGGCGGCGGCGTGGATGGCAGGATCAAGCGCGTGGTCGTGCCGGTGGGGGGCGCGGCGCAAGCGTTCGACGTGACGCCGGCGACGCTGAGCGGCTACATGCCGGGCGGCGTCACCTGCCTGGACAACCGCACCGCCTGGGTCGTGGGCCAGCAGGGGCCGAATCCCGACCCGGCCAAGCCCGACGGCGTGATCCTGTGGACGACCGACGGGGCGAACTGGACGCAGGCGACTGCACCGGCCGATATTCACTTCTGGAAGATCAGCATGGCCGGCGCCCGGCGCTGAAAACCGTACTCGCGCGGGTAGGACCGAGCGATGAATCAGCGGAGCTTGGACGAAGGAGATCAGCCATGAACCGACTATTCCGGGTCACCACTGCGCTGCTGGCCGTCATCGTGCTGACGGCGGCGTGCGTGGCCGTTCCGCCAGCGGCGCCCCAGCCTGGGGACGCGTTGTCACAGGTGTCCGTCATCCTCACCGCGTTCGGCGACAAGGATGCGACCTACGGCGAGACGCAGCCCTTCCTCAAGGCGCTCACCGACAGGATAGATCGCACGCCGGATTCGGCCTATTGCGCTGGCCTTTACGAAGGGAAGCTCTCCGGCCAGCCGGTGGTGGTCGCGACCACGGGCACGGGGTCCGACAACTCTGGCCCTTGCATGCAGGAGATCCTCCAGATGTACGACCGGCGGATCAAGGAGGTAATCTGGTCGGGGATCGCCGGGGCCAGCCCGGCCGTGGGCGGGATCGTGGACGTCAAGACGGGCAAGCTGAAGGCCAAGCCTGAGCCGGTGATGATCGGCGACGTGTGCATCAGCCCACTGGCCTGGGCTTACGACCTGCACTTCAGCAGCGTCGCGGACTGGAAGGCGGCGGTGGACAAAGGCAACGATCCGGTCTCGACGGCGGGGTGGTATCGGATGAAGGAAAGCTCCGGGAAGGCCGATGTGATCGGTTTCGAGAATGTCCAGCAATCGGTTGTCGCCGACAAGACGCTGGCCGATGAACTCCTGGCGGCCGCCCGTGGGGTGACGTGGCCGACGCTGGATGCCGACTCGCAGGGCGTCGTCAGCCGCTTCTTTCCCGCAAGCGCCATCCGTCCGGTGCGCGTCTTCGATTACACCCAATGCGCCGAAGTGGCCGGCGACAACTTTTTCCACGGCGTGATCGAGGACCGGCTCAGCCGCCAGTACCTTGCCGACCTGATCAACACCTCCGGCTACGCTTCCAGCAAACGCACGGAAGAGGATGTCGTGGTCTTGAGCGCCATGGAGGCGGTCGCGTGGGGGAGCGTCGTGCAACGGTGGGCCGCGAAGACGGGCGTGCCGATCCCGCTCGTGATCGTGCGCGCAGCGAGCAACTATGACCATATGCCACTGGATGGGGACGGCCAGCCGCGGCCCGGTGCGGACGGGAAACCGCTGACCGCCATGGAAGATATCCTGCATGGGTTTTCGGATTCGGGCGCGTCCTTCGCAGCCCATACGGCGGCGCTGCCGGTTCTCAAAATGTTCGAGTTGCGGCAACGACGATAGAGGCGAGAGGAGATTGATGGGATGTGGTATCAAGTCTATGACCCGCTGAGCAACTGGCTGCTCTCGACCCTGCTCGCGGCCTTGCCTACGGGGATACTGCTGGGCGCGCTGGCGTTCGGGCGCATCAAGGCGCACTGGTCGGCCGCGCTCGGGCTGGTGGCCGCGCTGGCCGTGGCAATTGTCGCGTTTGGGATGCCAGCGCAGAAAGCGGCGAGCGCGGCCCTGTTTGGCGCAGCCTATGGGTTGTTCCCCATCGGTTGGATCATCCTGAACGTGATCTTTCTCTACACGTTGACCAGTGAGAAAGGCTACTTCGCTGTCTTGCAGGAGAGTCTCACATCAGTCACGCACGATAGCCGGCTCCAACTCCTCCTGATCGCGTTTTCATTTGGCGCCTTTTTTGAGGGCGCGGCCGGATTTGGCACGCCGGTGGCGATCACCGCCGCCATCTTGATCGGTTTGGGCTTCAAGCCGCTGACCGCCTCCGGCCTGTCGTTGATCGCCAACACCGCGCCGGTCGCGTTCGGCGGTCTCGGCACGCCGATCCTCGCGCTCGCGGGCGTCACGGGATTGGATGTGCTGAAGCTGAGCGCGATGGTCGGCCGACAACTCCCGTTCTTTTCGGTCATCATCCCGATCTGGCTGGTGTGGGCGTTCGCCGGCTTCCGGCGGATGACGGAAGTGCTGCCCGCGCTCCTGGTCGCTGGCGTCTGCTTCGCCGTGCCGCAATTCCTGGTGTCCAATCTGCACGGGCCGTGGCTCGTGGATGTGATCGCGTCTATCGTTTCGATGGTCGCGCTGATTGTGTTCCTGCTCCTGTGGCGTCCGAAGCAGCTCATGCGCCTGGAAGGACAGCCGGAAACGCAGGGGGCGCGATATGGACGGGCACAGATCGTCAAGGCCTGGCTGCCCTGGCTGATCCTCAGTGTGGTTGTCTTTCTCTGGGGCATCCCGGATGTCAAGCGGTTTTTGGATAGCTTCTCGTCTTTCACGGTCACTGTGCCGGTACTTCAGGCCATCAGCCGCATGCCGCCGATCGTGACGCAGCCGGCCGCCGAAAGCGCAGTGTTTGTTGTGAACTGGTTGTCGGCGACCGGCACCGCGATCTTCATCGCGGCGCTGCTGGCGGCATTCCTGATGGGGTATCGGCCATGTGAAGTCGGCCGGGCGTGGTGGGTCACGGTGAAGCGCGTGCGCTTTTCGTTGGCGACGGTCGCGGCGATGCTGGCGCTCGGCTACACCACGCGTTACGCGGGCCTGGATGGGACCCTGGGGCTGGCGTTTGCCAGGACCGGCCCGCTCTATCCGTTCTTCGGGACCCTGCTGGGCTGGCTCGGCGTCGCGCTCACCGGCTCGGATACCTCATCCGATGTCATGTTTGGAAGTTTACAACGCGTTACGGCTGAGCAGATCGGCATCAGCCCGGTGTTGATGGCCGCCGCGAATAGCTCTGGCGGCGTGATGGGCAAGATGATCGACGCGCAAAGCATCGTCGTCGCCAGCACTGTGACCCACTGGTACGGCCACGAAGGAGAGATCCTGCGCTATGTTTTCTTCCACAGCATCGCGTTGGCCGTGCTCGTCGGCATCCTGGTGTTTCTGCAAGCGTATGTCTTTCCGTTCACCGAATTGGTGGTCAAGTGATCCACGGTTGCAGATGATGCGCCGGGGAAATAGCTCAGAGAGGAGATAACATGGACACGCGAATGCGATTTGGGTTGGCCGCGCTGCTCGTTGCGCTTGCTTTGCTGGCCGGCTGTGTGCCAGCGCCCGCGCCCACAGAGGTCCGGCTGGACGTTGACTCCGCCGGCATGGTGGCGCGGGTCGGTCACATCGAGAACCTGACGGTCGTATCGAACGACCCAAACGTGTTGAAGGCCGAGTATGAGGCGGGCTTCATCCAGGGCCAGTTGCAAGCGGGCGAGTTGGCCGACACCCGCGACAACATCTGGGATCAGCTCTATCTGCTCGATCCGGCCGTGACGGGCCGTCAGCGGCCGCCGACCGCCGCGGCCTTAGATATCGCGGGCAAGGTGCTCATCCAGAACTACATCTATACGATGGGCTACATTCAGCGGCAGACCGATCCGGTATTGCGCCAACAACTGAGCCGCCTCGTCTTTCGTATGCTCGGCCTCTATCACGGGGCGACGCGCGCGGCGCCGGCCGCGCTGGACTACAGCGGCGTCTGGCTGCCCACGCTTGACACCTTCAAGGCCAGCGATCGCTGGCTGAACTATGGCAAGCCGCAGCTTTCTTTCCTGGATGTCTACTTCATCAACGGATACCTTGATCTGAACGATGTGCTGGATGATCTGCCGAGCACCAAGTGCTCGGCGTTCGTCAAGAAGACGAGCGACGATATCTTCCTGACCCACAACACCTGGGTCAGCTTCCTGGATCAGAGCATGGCGGCGACGTACTGGATCAATGGCGACTTCATGACCTTCAACGCCACGACGCCGGGTCTGATCGCGAGCACGACCGATTTCGGCTACAACGGCAAAGGGCTGATCTTCAACGAGACCACGCATCACGCCACCTACACCGAGCCGAAGGCCGAAGCCCTCTGGATGCTCTGGCGCGCGGCGCTGGCCGAGCAGTTCGCCGGCACGCTGGATGAGTTCTACCGCTACGTCTCGTTGGAGCCATCTGGCACCTACATGAACGGCTACATGTTGGTGGACAGCAAGACGAAAGAGATCGGCCTCGTCGAGATGTCGTACAAGAGCTTCGTCTTTTTCAAGCCGGACGGCAAGGGCGGCTATACGGTGGTCACGAAGCCGGAGGGTATCTCGAAGGAGTACGACCGGGAGCTGCTGACCGCTGACCACATCCTGGGCATCAACTACCCGGTTTCGTTCGCCATCCGCGATGAACTGAAGGCGCTGGACACGCGGCCGCAGCGGCGGATTCAGTTCCTTGCGCAGATCGGCGGCGTCAAGGATGTGGAGACGGCCAAGGCGCTCATCACCTACACTGCGCCCGACGATCCGCTCTCGATCTATGGCCGCTGGGACCTGGGCATTGGCGACACGCCTGCGCCCAAGACCGTCCCGGACGGCGCTGCGGACGCCAAGGCGATCGCCGCTTCGCAGGTCGGCTGGGCGAGCAAGCTGACGGGCGTGCTTGACCCCAACGTCGCGCAGCCGATCTTCTGGATGAAGTACGGCACGGCTGTGTTCAAGGGCAAACCGTTCATCTGGAGCGAATCGGCCTGGAAGAGCCAGCCCTTGCGGGGTGTGCCCGATCGGGTGGAAGGCCCGTGGGTGCTGCTCAGCACGCCCATTCAGTGATCCCAATTGGGCAAGTACCTGAAATGGCCCCCTGAGT
>CAZYHE010000087.1:0-6329 GCA_964647225.1 uncultured Anaerolineales bacterium | reverse complement strand
ATCATGATTGCGAGCATGATCCTGGTGGGTTTCGGGCCGGTTGCCGGGGCGCAGGTGTCGTCCGCTCCGCCCGAACCGAACGCGTCGGCGGCCGCCGATGCACTCCCGCAAAGCACCGCGCCGGAAATCACCGCATCGGCGGTCGTGGTGCCCGCCAACACCCCCGTCGTCTTGACACTAAAGAATGGCCTGCCTGGCCACAAGGGCTATTTCAACGATCCGTATGGCGGCCGCGTAGAGTTCTTCTGTGCAGGTAACTGGCGGTCGCGTTGCGAGCAGCAGATAGATTATCGCGGCAACGATCTGACGATCCAGGCGCGCTGGCTGTATGACTTCAGACATGATCTGGACGAGCAGTATGATGCGCTCTTTCACTTCTATGATACGACGATGGGCGCGACATTGCCGGCCGGCGTCTGGGTGCGCTTCTACGCATCCGAGCGCCCTGACCCGCCGCCCGCGGCCCAGCCTGAGATCATGCGCCCTATCTTTGGCGGATATCCATTCGGCGGCTTCTACCTGGAAGGCATCAAGGTGGATGGCGGCGTCTACCTGTGCGTGGACATGAAGAAACAGACCGGTTACGTTGAGTTCAAGCTCAACGACACTCCGGTCTACCGGGAGGCGATCACCGATCATGGCTGTGCGAACTTTCGGTTCGACATGGGAGACCTCCATCACGCGGGCAGCGGCGTCAAGACGGACAAACCGAAGAACGGACAGTACGTCCTGCAAGCGACCGGCTATAACCCATCCGGGGCCACCAAAACCGAGACGGCTTCCTACATCCAGGTGCCCTTCAAGACCGAATGGTTCAAGGATATGGTCTGGCTCCAGCCGGTCGCGTTCCACGGGGCGGGCAATCCCACTTATGATCTGGCGGTCAAGCTGCCGCTGAAAAAGTACAATTTCTCCAGCCCAGGCTTCATCCACAATAGCAGCACTACCGGGACGAGCGCCGGTTTCGACTTCAAGGGCGTCTTGAGCTTCCCGGTGAAATGCCAGGAGAACTATGCGATCAAGGCGAGCGCCAGCGTAGATACGTCCTTCGCCACGGTCTACATCTTCGAGGTCACGGGCGCTGCCCGCGGCGACAGCCAGATCGCTCTGGTTTTCCGCGGTTGTCAGTTGATGGGCGCGCAGATCAACGGCGACTTCTTTGCTGGCGGCAAAGCCGATGCCAACAAATCGGTGGATTTCGTGGACCTGCTCGTGGATTTCTTCCTGGATCCCGGCTGGGCGAATGAAGTGGTGAAGGCGATTGTCAAGGTGATCGGCGATCCCAAGGCGACGGTCTACGGTAAGCTCGATCTGGCGCCGGGCTTGAACGCCTCCGCTACGGTCAGCCCGATTTCACCCTATCTGACGTCATCGGCGCGCTTCGGCGGCGATCTGATCCTGTGGAGCAACGTTAACGTATCGAATCTGGGCGGCATGAACGAACTGGCTTACACGCTCAACGGCAAGGGCAATGCGCGCTTCGATAAGGATGGGCTGCACGATGTTGATAACCTCCTGTTCAAGGCGGCTCTGAGCTACTCGACAGGACTCAGGGTCAAAGTGCTGTGGGTGGACGTGTACAATACCCGCACTGATGGAATCTGTGAGTACCCGTCGCTCAAGCCGAATGAGAGCTGCCGGAAGGGAGCGGCCGCTGGGGTCGCAGGATTGGCAAGTGGCCAGTATACGTTGATCCCGCATCCATCGAGCGATCGATACGCGGTCTTTCTTCGCGGGCCAACCCAGGCGGACTCCTGGACGGCGGTGCCCGCTGTGGCCGCCCTCCATCCGATGACTGATGTGCTGGTCAGCAACGTTTTCACGTATACGACCAGTGCGCTGGCCGTTGATCCGGCGACGGGGCAGGCTTTGCTCGTCTGGGATCACGATGACATCGGCAAGCCGGTGGGGCAGTCCATGGAATTGCGCTTCAGCGAGTGGAACCGCGCCAACTGGAGCATCCCGGCGGCCCTCACCATTGATACGTTGCAGGATATGGCGCCCCAGGTGGCCTGGACAACCAACGGCCAGGCGGTGGCGGTATGGCATCGCGCCCGCCAAGCCGTTTCCGCGGCGGGGACGGTGGATGCGGGCTTTATGAATGGCGTGGAGATCGCATCGGCCACTTACGACTCAGCAACACACGCCTGGTCGTCGCCGCAACTGCTGACCACGAACCAGCTCGCCGACTTTGCTCCCTCCCTGGCGCGCAGCCCGGACGGGCGCCTGCTGGCAGCCTGGCAGCAGTATGAAACCACATCGGGCCTAGAGGCAGCGGCGCCGGGCCGCGTGATGGCGGCGTTCTACGATGGCGGCTGGGGCGCGCCGATGGCCGCCGTGTCCGATGTCGCGCAGTTGAGCGAAGTGGCCGCGGGCTACGGGGATGGCCAGGCGACCATCGCATACAGCTGGGTCGTTACCCCGACCGGCACGGTCACACCCACCCGCCAGATCCGGACGACGGCGTGGGACGGGGCGGCCTGGGCCGCGTCACACCAACTGACGGACGACACGCTCGATCACAAGCACCTGAACGTCCTCTACAACGCGCACAACGAGCCGCTGCTGGTCTGGCTGGCGGGCGATGTGCTGACGCTGCGCAACCTGACGAGCGGCTTTACGGCTGCCTATCCCCTGGACGCAGGCTTCGGCATCCAGGATGAGCTGCATGCCGTCCAGGATGGCATCGGCAACATCGCGGCCGTGTTCCGGGATCAGATCAGCCAAGTCGACCTGCACGTCGCCTACTTCGATGCGGCGCACGGCGTGTGGGGCCGGCCGCGCCCGCTGACCGCTGACGATGCGCTCGAACGCTCGCCGGCGCCGGCGTTCGATGCGGACGGCCGTTTGCAGGTGGCTTACGGCGCGACCGCCATGCACGACGAGGAAGTCGCGTTGCCGGGCGCAACCGGCGAGACGGTCACGGTGACGCTGCCCACTGCGGGCCATACTGACCTGAGCCTGCTGCGCTACACCTTCGACCGCAACCTGATCGTGCTGACCGACAGCCTGGCGCTCTCCGACGCCAACCCCATCCCCGGCAGCGTGGTGATGGTGCGCGGGACAGTGATGAACACCGGCGATCTGCCCCTGGAGGGCGTGACGCTGAACTTCTACGACGGCGATCCGGCGGCGGACGGCGTTTTCGTCGGCACGGCCGCAGCGCCGGTGGTCCTGCCAGCCGGCGCCAGCGCAACGCTGGCCGTGCCCTACCTGGCATTAGCGGAGGGCGGCATCCGCACTTTCCACGCGCTGGCCGACGCGGCCAACCTGATCCCCGAGACGGATGAGGGCGACAACCGTGCCCATCTGCGCGCATTGGGGCCAGATCTTCAGATCACAGAGACCTGGGCCGATCCCGACGTCCTGGGCCACACCTTCCTGGCCGTCGCCGTGCGCAACGGGGGGACGACGACCACGCCGCCGACGACCGTGCAGTTCCACCGCGACGCGATCACCGGCACGGTGGCAGCAACGGCGACAGTCCCGGCCATCAGTCCCAGCGGTGTCTACACGGCCGTGGTGTTGTGGGATCACAGCACGCTGCCCGCCGGCGACGTGCATCTGTTTGCAACGGTCAACGAAGAAGATTTCGACGAGCTGAACCGGGAGAACAACGCCGCGGCCCTGCCGGTGGCAGCGGGACCTGACCTGGCGCTGTCGCCCTACGAGCTGACGGTGGGAGATCTGGCCCTGGCGTCCGTGCCGGTTACGCTGACCCTGCGCAACACCGGCGCAGTGACGGCCACCGACATATCGCTGGCCTTCCACAACGGCTGGGCGCTGGATGATACGACGCGACTGATGACACACACCGTTGCGAGCCTGGCCGGCGGCGACGCAACCCGCGTCGCGGTCACGCTGCCGGGACCGCTGACCTGCGGGCTTTACATCCAGGTTGACAATCAGGTGGGCCGCGATGTCGAATGGGGCAACAATCTGATCTCGCTCCCTGCCGCGGCGTGGTGCGCCCATCGGGTATACCTGCCCGTCGTATATCGCGGGACGGAGTGAGGGAGGCATCTCATGTCAGCTTTCGCTTTCAGACCAACACCTGCCGTGCATCGGCTGGCATTGCTGTGCCTCGTCGCGTGGCTGGCGCTGGCGCCGGTCGCCGCCAACGGGCAGACCACGCCCACAGGCGCACCCGCCGACTGGACGATCAGCACTCCCGACACGGTGATCCGCGTGGGTGAGTGGGTCACGCTCACGCTTGAAGGGGGCCAGCCGGGCTTGCAAGGCTATTTCGCATCTCCTATGCCGCTGGAATACGCGTCGGTGGAGGGCACGCCGCAGCCCTATCCGTATCGTGTGACCCTGGATGCGACCGGCCGCGGCCAGGCGCGCGTGCGCGCGGCGCAGCCCGGCCAAGCACGCATCGCCTTCATCGCGCCGACGGCAGGCGGCGAGCAGCCGGTCAGTCTCGTGCTCGCCTTCTACGCGGGCGATCCCCCGTCGCCGCCGACCGGCTACAATCAGCCGGTGGCCTATCTGATGGCCTGGTCGCCCTATCCTCGCAATGCGCGCTATCTGCGCGGGGTGCCGGTGCGCAACCGGCTGACCCTGATCTACGACCTCAAGGGCAAATCGGGCACAGTGACGGCAGTGCTCAACGGCAATTTCGATCAGCCATTGGTCCGGCGTGAAGTTAGCGGCCAAGGTCAATTCACCTTCGACGTGGATATGGGGGCCGACATCTTTACGCTGCTCAACGAGCTGCGCGGCGTTGCCGTGGTGGACGGCCAGCGCTACTACCAGGACCAGGATCCTTTCTTCTTTACCCAGATACCCGGCGCGCACTTGATCGAGCGCATCAAGTTCGTCTCCCCCTTCCATATCGAAGGGGAGGGCGAGACGGCCAACTACGTTGCGGATGTCGAGTTCCCCGTTGACGGGATGCGCTTTGCCGCGCCGGGCTTCATCTCGGCCGAGCAGGCTAAGCAGACGCTGCACAATGCCCAGCTCAAGGGCAAGTTCGTCCTGCCGTTGCGCTGCCGGGGCGAGGGCAACGTGGCGAGCCTCAACGGCGTGGCCTCCTACGGCTTCTCGACGCAGGTGTACAACGTCCCACTGAGCGGCCAGGTGCGGGGGGAAGGCGACCTCACGGGCCGGGTGCGCAACTGCAATATCATCGCGCCTGAGCTGGAGGGTAAGATCATCCTTGATGCCGGTCTGCGCGGCAGTTACAACTGGGAGATGAAGGACGTCTACAAAGATATCCTGGGCGACTACGCGCCGACCCTCTTCAAAGAGGTAGGGCGGGCATCGTTCGGGACGGTGGGTTTGGGCAGCGCGCTCGATACGCACATGGAGGCGGACGCATTGCTCTCGATGGCCGCGCCCTACTTCAGCTCGAAGCTCGACATGACGGCCAAGCTCGACCTGACTGGCCGGTTGAGCACGTATGTCTTCCCCGTGATGTGGCTGACGGCCGATCTGAACCAGACGGGCGGCAAGCTGCTTTACAACGCCCAGGCGCGCAGCAGCGAATTCGATAAGCTCTATGCCGGCGCGGGCTTCGGCTACCACACCGACATCTGGTTTGGATGCGTGTTTGGTTTATGCACCTTCGGCAAGTGGAAGCTAGAGGGCGGCTGTTTCTATTCGCCTGAGCAGGCCGGCGCCGCCGCCTGCTCCGCAAAGCCGATCCAGTCTGCGACCGGTCTCCTGTTGCGGCCCGCACCGACGGAAGACTATGCGGTTTTCCGCGGGGATGAAGCGGCGGGTCGGCTCCTGTCCGTCGCTCCGTTGCTCCGTCCCGTCACGCAAACGCTCGTCAGCAACATCTACACCTTCACCAGCGCCAGCATGGCCTGGGATCCGCTGGCCGACCGCGGGCTGTTGGTTTGGGATCATGACGACCTGGCGAAGCCGGACGGCCAGTCGGCCGAGCTGCGCTTCAGCCGTTGGGACGGCGCAGGCTGGAGCGCGCCCGCGGCAGTTACGGCGAACTTGCAGCAGGACTTCGCGCCGCAGGTCGCCTGGGCGAACGGCGATCAGGCGGTGGCGGTCTGGCATCAAACGCGCGACGACGCGCCAATTGCGGCCTTGACCGCCGAGGGTGATCTGACCCCGGCGCTGGAGATCGTCGCGGCCACCTATGATGCTGCGGCCAACGCCTGGTCGGCGCCGATCCCCCTGACCGACAACGCGGTGGCGGATGCGGGCGTGCGGCTGGCGCGCAACGCCGGGGGCGGGCTCCTGGCCGCCTGGCTGCAGAGCGACGGCAGCTTTGCGCCGACTGCGTCGCCGGCGTCCGTCCGGCTGATGGCCGCCACATACAACGGCGTGTGGAGCGCGCCGGCGGTGGCCGTGGCCGACGCGACCGG
>CAZYHE010000086.1:0-11438 GCA_964647225.1 uncultured Anaerolineales bacterium | reverse complement strand
GCCGCCCAGGCTGGCGTTGATGACCTTGGCCGGGGTCGGATTGTCATGCACACCTGGCACCGGCAGGCCGGCCGCCCAACGCATCCCATCGGCAATGTCGGAAATCATGCCGCCGCATTTGCCCAAGACGCGCACCGGCTGGATCAGCGAATTCCAGTTGACGCCGGCCACGCCCACGCCATTATTGCTGGCCGCCCCGATCGTGCCGGCCACATGGGTGCCGTGCCAGGAACTGTTTGAGACTCGACAACCCTGGAAGAAGCCTGAACTGTTTTCGGCCGACGTGATCCAATCCCCCGGATCGCTCGCATCGCTGTCGCGGTTATTGTCATCGTTGCCATCGCCATCGTTGGCAACCAGCGCATTGGTGATAAAGTCATAACCCGGCACGGTGCGGCCGGCCAGGTCGGCATGGTTGGTGATGCCGGTGTCAATCACGGCGACAACGATACTCGCGGAACCGGTGGTGATGTCCCACGCGCCCGGCGCATTGATGCCGTATTGACCACTGGCCGGGGCGAAGTAATGCCATTGATCGCCATAGCGTGGATCGTTCGGCGTCAGTGTGGGCAGCATGATCGCGTCCGGCTCGGCGTATTGCACTTCGGGCAGCGCGCTCAACTTGCCGGCGAGCGTCTGCACATCGGCCAGATCCATGCGTGCCGGCAGCCGCAGCACGTGCGCGTCCCCCGACATCGGCCGGAAGTAGGCCAATGGCGTTCCGGCTGCTTCGCTCAGCCGCGCCATCTGTTCTGTGCTGGCGGGGCCGGTCACGCCATTGGCCCCCTCGCGCAGCGCCCCGGCGCGATATTTGATGATGATTTGGTCAGTCGGCAGTTCCGGCGCGACCGAATCATCCCGCGCCGCCTCGGGTGAAACAGCGGTCGGCGGGCGCGCCGACGCCGCGGGGAGCGGCAAGATGAGGATGGCGAACAGCAGGAGCAGACTCAACAGGGGTACGCGTCTTCGAGTGTTCATGGTTGATACCCTCCGTGGCGGTTGGGTTATGACGGGCTGCCGCATGGAGCGCAGCCGGGCGATGATGTGTCGCTGACACGGTATTACAACACTGATTGGCGCAAAGGTCAAATCTACCCATCTGCCGACGGGTCGCAGTCAGGTTGCGCAAAACCGCAGACTCGGTTATCATCCTGTTGTTCGCCGCGCCAGGCAGGCGCGATCTCAGCTCCATCTGCCAGGTGACCATGACCGCCAAACGACTCTATCTGCTGCTGGCCGCGCTGGTCGCGGTGATTGGTGTTTTGCTGGCGTTGGCGGCCGCGGTGGTCGTCGGCGTCCGCCGTGACCCCACGCACTGCTACTTTGCCGAGGCGCAGGTCTGGGATTTCTGTCGTCGCTATGTGCCGGCGCCGGGCGTCTCAGCTTCGGCCCCGACTGAGCGCGCGACCGGTTACATCAAGGGCATCTACGTCTCCCACTACGCGCTCGGCAGCCCGGAATATGTCGCCCATATCAAATCGCTCCTGGAAACGACCGAGCTGAATGCCATTGTGATGGATGTCAAGGGCGACCGCGGGCACATCGTCTATCCGACGCAGGTGGCGCTGGCGCAGGAGATCGGCGCGGGCGGGCAGGTGATGGTGCGTGATTGGCCGGCGTTCATGCAGTGGTTCAAGGATCACGAAGTCTACACCATCGCCCGGATCGTCACTTTCAAGGATAATCTCCTGTCGGCCGCGCACCCCGAATGGGCGGTGCGCGATTCGGCGACCGGCCGGGTCTGGAAGGATGGCGAGGGGCTGGGCTGGGGTGATCCCTATGTCCAGGCGGTGCAGGATTACAACATCGCGCTGGCGGTCGAGGCGGCCAAACAGGGTTTCGATGAGATCCAGTTCGACTACGTGCGCTTCCCCTCGGACGGGGCGGTGAACCGAGCCACTTTCTCCGGGCCGAACACCGCCCCGAATCGGATCGGCGCTATCTCTGGCTTCCTGGGCCAGGCCAAGAAGGCGCTGGCGCCGTACAAGGTGAAGGTCGGCGCCGACACCTTTGGCTACACTTCCTGGCTGCCGCAGGACATGGGGATCGGCCAGGTGGTCGAGGCGATGGCGCCCAACCTGGATGTGCTGTCACCGATGCTTTACCCTTCGACCTTCGCGTCCGGCCTGCCGAACGATGGTGGCGCATACGCCAACGCGGTCGCGTTCCCGTACGAAATCGTCGAGAAGAGCACCCGGCGCGCCGTGGTCCGTGCCAGGGCGGTCAACCCCCAGGCCGAGGTGCGGCCCTGGCTGCAGGATTTCGCGGACTATGCGTTCGACCGTCGCACCTACACCGTGGCCGAAATCCGGGCGCAGATGGCGGGCGCACGCGCGGCGGGGGGCCGCGGCTGGCTGCTGTGGGATCCCCTCGTGAAGTACACGCGCGCCGCGCTCGTTTCCGCGCAGCCGAGCTACCCGCCCAATCTCGATGGGTTCATTCCCGTGCTCCGCTATCGCGAGATTGGCCGGCCCGCCGGCCCCGGCCAGCGCACGCCGGAGGCGTTGCGCGCCGACCTGGCGCGCCTGCTGGCCGCCGGCTATTACCCCGTCACGGTGCGCGGGCTGGTCGAAGAGCGGTTGAGCATGGTCCCGCCGGGCAAGCGGCCCGTGGTCCTGACCTTCGACGCCGCGACCCCCGGCCAGTTCCGGCTCTTGGAGGATGGAGCCGTAGATCCCGACTCGGCGGTCGGCATCCTGCGGGCATTCCACGAGGCCCATCCCGCCGACTGGCCGCTGGCTGCAACCTTCTTCATCGCGCCGGACGGCGATGAGCCGGGCGCGGCGGTCTTCGGCCAGCCGGAATCGGCGCGGCGCAAGCTCGACGCGCTGCGCGCGTGGGGGTTGGAGGTGGGCAGTTACGGCGTGGGGGTTGGAAGCCTGGGGCGGAAAACCCCGGCGGAAGTGCAGCGCGAGTTGGGCCTCAGCCAGACGCGGCTGGAACGCTGGCTGCCGGGGCTGCGGGTGTTCTCGTTCGCCCTCCCCGACGCGACCCTGCCGCGCGATCCGGCGCTCCTGGTCAAGGGCGAGCATGACGGCATGTACTACGGCTATGGCGCGGTCGTCGGCGCGGGGCGGGGGCTGGCGCGCTCGCCGCAAACCGCGCAGTTCGACCCGCATCGCCTTTCGCGCTTCGACGTGACCGACGCCGAACTGGATCACTGGCTGGCGGTGGCCGACCGGCCCGGCATGGCGTATGTGTCGGCGGGGGAGTGAAGTTGCGACGCCCGATCTGGAGAAGGGCCGGTTCGATGGCTTGACGGGCGGATCGGGCGGGGATACAATTCAGTCGGCAAAGCGGAAACGGACGGGGGGCGCGATGAAATTTGCATATGGTGTCAGTGATTTTTACCAGGTGATCACTGAGGGTTACCTCTACGTTGATCGTACCGACCGTATCCCGCTGCTTGAAACCCTGGGCAAGCAACTGATCTTCCTGCGCCCGCGACGCTTCGGCAAGTCACTCCTGCTTTCTATGCTGGAGAACTACTACGACGTGGCCAAGGCCGATCAGTTCGAGCGGATTTTTGGCCGCCTCGCGATTGGGCGCACGCCCACCCCGCTCCACAACCGTTATTTTGTGCTCAAATGGGACTTCTCGGTCGTTGCCGCTTATGGCGACGCGGATGCGATTGTACGTTCGCTGCACGACTACCTGAACAGTCGCATCCAGGATTTCGCGGCGCATTATCGCGCGTTGCTCCCAATCGCGATTGATCCGCATCCCACCAACGCGCTGGTGTCCTTCCAATCGTTGCTTACGGCGGTGCGTGCGACGCCTTATCATCTCTACTTGCTGATTGATGAATACGACAACTTCGCCAACGAGATCGTAATGAGCGCCCAGGCCGGTGGCAGCGGCCGTTACGAGGCGCTGCTGCACGGCGAAGGGGCGCTCAAGACGGTGTTCAAGGCGGTCAAGGCCGCCAGTTCGGGCGCGGGACTCGATCGGGTTTTCATCACCGGGGTCGCGCCCGTGGTGTTGAGTGACCTGACTAGCGGCTACAACGTGGCGCGCAGCATCGCCGCCCACCCGGCGCTGAATGATCTGTGTGGGTTTACAGAGCCGGAGATTGCCGCAGTGTTGCGCGATCTCGTGATCGGTTGCCGGTTGGCGCCAGAACGCGCCGATGAGGCGCTGGATACGATGCGCGTGTTCTACAACGGCTACCGTTTCAGCCCCGATGCGGAGCGGCTCGTGTACAACTCGACGCTGGCGCTCTATTTCTTGCAAGAGTTTCAAGAGCGCTGCCGCTATCCCGCCAACATGCTGGACGGTAACCTGGCTATGGATCGCAACCGCTTGGGCTACATCTCGCATTTGCCGGGTGGCAGCCAACTGATCCTGGACGCCATTAACGGCGCCCCGCCGGTTGCCGTCGAAGCGTTGGCCGACCGTTTTGGCGTGGCAGATATGTTGCGAGAAGATAAAGATGCTAACTTCAACGCCTCGCTACTTTACTTTCTGGGTATTCTGATGTTGGGCGGCGCGACGCCGACAGGCAAATTGATCTTGACGATTCCTAACTTGGTCGTGCGTCGGTTGTACGTCGAGCAGGCCCGCGACTTTTTGCTGCCGAGCGGTCGCGCCGTGGACGATGGCCGCCGGGCCGCCGAGCGGCTCTATCAGGACGGCGATCTGGGGCCGTTGTGCGATTTCATCGAGCAGCGCTATTTCAAGGTGCTTACCAATCGCGACTATCGGTGGGCCAACGAGTTGACGGTCAAGACCGCCTTTCTCACCCTGCTTTTCAACGATAGCGCGTATGTCATGGACTCGGAACCGGCGCTGGAACGCACCCATGCCGACCTGACGATGATTGTGCGGCCAGAGATGCGTCAGTATCAACTGCTGGACATCCTGCTGGAGTTCAAGTTCGTTTCCCTGAAAGAAGCCGGCTTGAGCGGGGCGGCGGCCCAGGCCCTCAGCGCGGCCGAGGTGGCGGAGTTGCCGCAGATCAAGGCCCGATTGGCGGAGGCGCGGGCGGCCCTGCCGGGATACCGCGCCCGGCTATTGGCGCGCTACGGTGAGCGGCTGCGCTTGCGAACCTATGCGGTCGTGTCGTTGGGGTTCGAGCGGCTCGTGTGGGCGGAGATCGAGGCGGATCTGGCTGAACGCACTTGACGCTGCGGGTTGCTGGCGGTTGCCGAGCGGCCCGGCGTGACCTGTCGTTCAGCCAGGGAAAGGGGTCGCGGCGGGCAACTCCGCGGTATCCAGCCACAAAGTCACCGGCCCATCGTTGACCAGCGCGACGGCCATGTGCGCCTGGAACTGGCCGGTGGCGACGGTCAGCCCCTGGCCGCGCAACTGCGCGACGAACTGGGCGATCAACGGCTCGGCTTGTTCGGGGCGGGCGGCCTCGATGAAACTAGGGCGCCGCCCCTTGCGCGCATCGCCGTACAACGTGAACTGCGACACCACCAGTACCGCGCCGCCCACATCCGCCAGCCCCAGGTTCATTTTGCCCGCCGCATCCTCGAACAGCCGCAGGCCGGCGATCTTGCGGGCCAGCCAGTCGGCCTCGGCGCGGGTGTCGTTGTGGGTCGTGCCGACCAGCACCAGGAATCCCCGGCCGATGGCGCCGATCTCCTGTCCATCTACCGTGACGTTGGCCCGGCTAACGCGTTGGATCACTGCGCGCATATAATTTTCGCCTTACACACCTTATCCATCTATCGCGGACTCTGGCCCCTCGACCCAGCTTGCGCCATCTGGCCCGACCTCTTTCTTCCAGATCGGCGCGATCTGTTTGATCCGGTCAATGGCGTAGTGGCAGGCGTCGAAGGTGTCCTGCCGGTGCGCGGCCGCGACCGCGACGATCACCGCGATGTCGCCCACCTCCAGGCGGCCCACGCGATGGACGATGCGTACGGCGCTCACGCTCGGCCAGCGCGCCTGCGCCTCCGCGCCGATGCGCGCCAGCGCGGCTTCGGCCATCTCTGGATAGGCTTCGTATTCCAGGTAGTCGGTGGCGATCGCATCGCCGGCCCGGTCCGCCGGCCGCGTGATCCCGCGCACCGTGCCTGCGAAGAAGGCGACGCCCCCGCGGTCGGGCGCGACGATCTCGCGCAACACCGCATCGAGCGACAACGGCCGGTCGGTGATCTCGTAGGGGCGGGGTTTCCCCGCCCCCGCCCCGCCGCTGACCGGTGGGATCAGCGCGACCTCGTCCCCTGCCGAGAGGACGGCCGTCGGGGGCGCGTAGGCCCGGTTGATGGCAATGCCGAAGCGCCGCTCCGGCAGCCGGGCCTGGGGATGCTGGAGCGCCAGCGCGGTCAGTAATCCCTGCACATCGGCGCCCGGTGGGAGCGCGACCGTGGTCTCGGCCAGGCCCAACGCCTCGCGCAGCGCCGCAAACACGCGCACGCGGATGGTCATCGTCTCGGTCATGGTGGTCCTTGAATCAGCAAATCAGCGAATCAACAAATCAGCAAGTCAACAATCACGCAATACGCAATACGGAGCACGCCTCACTTCCCCCGCTGCCACTCTCCGCTTTTGCCGCCGCGTTTTTCCGGCAGGCGGATGTCGGAGATGGTCATGCCGCGCTCGACCGCCTTCGCCATGTCGTAGATCGTCAACGCGGCCACGCTGACTGCGGTGAGCGCTTCCATTTCGACGCCGGTCTGGCCCCGGCAGCGCACGGTCGCGGTGATCTCGACCGCCGACGCTGCCTCGTCGTAGGCGAATTCGACCGCGACTTTGGTCAGGAGGAGCGGGTGACAGAGCGGGATCAGCTCGGCGGTGCGCTTGGCGGCCATGATGCCCGCGACGCGCGCCGTGCCCAAGACGTCCCCCTTCGGGAGATCGCCGGCGCGCAACAGCGTCAGGGTTTCTGGACGCATGGTCACGCGGCCCCCCGCGGCGGCTTCGCGTTCGGTCTCTGCCTTGGCGCCCACGTCCACCATGTGGGCCTGGCCCTGGGCATCGAGGTGGGTTAATTCAGACAACGCCGTTGCGTCCTTACCTTATCGTGACGTACAATTTGTACGTGGTTGGCCCGCCGACCGCAACTGCTTTGATGCTGTAGTCCTGGGTTCCAGGCAAGACGCCGGTCCACGTGCGCGCGCCAATCGGCACGCGCACCAGCGGTTGGCCGTCCTCCAGGCCGTAGATTTCCAGCAGCACGTCGTTGCGCGGGGATTCGATCGTGACGGTCATGCGCTGGCCTTTGAGCGCCCGCAGGGTATATTCGTTCTGCGCCTGCGCGGCCAAGCGGCCATCCACGATGGCCCCGGTGGTTCCCGGCTGGAAGGCGATACGAGCCGGGATCGTCACCTGGAGGGTGTAGGGCGAAGCCGCGCCGGACGAGACCGCTTTCAGGCTGTAGTCCTGGGTGGCGGGCAGTTTGCCCTGCCAGGTGGTGGCCCCGGCGGCCGAGCGCAGGTAGGGCTGCCCGTCGCTCAGTCCGGTGACGGCCAGCAGGACATCATTCCGCGGCGAGAAGATGCTCACCATCAGCCATTGCCCCTGGCTCGCCTTCAGCAGGTATTCGTCTATCTTGCCTGCGACAACTTGGCCCTGGACATCGGCCGACGTGGCGCCGGCTGCGAAGCTGATGCGTTTGGCCTGGGCGGCCGGGGTCGGTGGGACGGCCTTGGGGATCGCCGCCCTGGGGGCGGCGGCCGGCTTTGCCAGGAAGGCCGCCGCCTGTTTGAAGAGCGCGTCGTTCGGCGCCAGCGCGGCCGCCTTTGCGACATCGGCCTTCGCCTGCGGCAGCAGCTTGACGGGGTCTTCGAGATACGCCGCCCAGCCGCGCAGGAAATAGGCTGCGGCCAGATTGGGCTGGACCTGGATCGCCGAGGTGGCGCTGGTGGTGATGTTGCCCGACAGTTGCGGGATCCACGTCTCGGCGACCGTGCCGACCACGAGCGGCGTCGCGACAGTGAAGAGCTGCTCCGGCCCGTATGGCCGCATCAGATCTACCGCCGCGGCGTAATCGCCATAGAAGACCTGGGTCAACAGCGGATAGCCGCTGTCTTGCGCGTGCGCTGCGAGAGCATCGGCGTGGAGCTTGATGAGGCCGAAGTTCCAGTTGATCGCCTCGTTGCTGAGGGGCGGCTTGACATCAGCCGAGAGCTTTTGGGCTTCGGTGATCTGCACCAGCGCGGCTTTCCACAACCCACCACGCGCCAGCAGCACCGCCTGGTTGCTGGCGTTGCGGCCCGGATGCGCCGATTGTCCCATCAGCATGTCCTGGAGCGGCGCCTCGACCATTCGTTTGGCCTGGGCATCCCAGGTGTAGGCGACAAATGCGATCTTGGCGACGCCGCAGGCGTAGCAGAAGACATAACGATCAGAGGCGTCAATGACCACGTCCGGCTGTTTGTCGCCGTTCACGTCCTGGATGCGGCCGACGCCGGGGCTGGGCGCGAAGGCGTTCAACTCCACCTTGAGCTGGCTGCCGTCGAAGCTGAGCAGATTGAAGACGCCGCTGTGTGCGCCGACGCCACCTTCCACCTGCAGCCAGATCCGGCTCCCTTCGATCTGAACCTGGGTGACTGAGTTCTCCCCCAGATAGTCGGGCGCTGAAACGGTCACATCGTCGGATGAGAAGGGCTGCCGCGCCAGTTCTTTCCACGCGCCCGCTTCCTGGGCAAAGATCGCGACGAAGTGATCGGGCAGGGGATTGATATCGAAGTTGCGCATGCCGTAGCTGTAGACGGCCCACAGGGGGCGTCCGCCGGCCGGCGCATTCAGCGGCGCGACCTTCACCCCCGCGAACGCGCCGTGGGGTAGTTCAGCCTGAACCGTCGTCGTCAAGACACTGACGGCGGGGGGCGGTAGCGGCGACGGTGCGCGCGTGGCGGCCGGCGCGGGCGCGGCTGGCGCTTGCGTAGGTGCGGCCGGCGCGGGCGCTTGTGGCGTGCCCCGTGTGCATGCAGCCGCGATCAGCAGCACGAGCAAGGTCAAGGACGAGAAACGCAGGAGTCTGGCAAGAGTCTGCATGGGCGTCACCTTTCTGTTGACTTGTCTCAAGCAAGGTCAGTCGGCTAATTCGACACAGCGCCGTGTTGGGAATATGCGCAGCAACTCGTTGCAGGCTGCTCTGAGCGATGGCGGTACGTCTGCGGTCAGCCAATACTCTGACTTGGCCGCGAGGCGCGCGACAGCAGATGCGCATTCGCTTTCTGCGGAAAACTTCTTGTACTCATCGGTTTCGTTGACATCCTCGCCCATCAGGAAGTGAATCCAGGTTTCCACGTTGCGCTTTGGGATGAAGATGGCAATTCTTTCCATCGCTTCACGCTGCTCCTGTCCACCGATGTCGAGTGCGTCTTCCAGTTCTCTTCGTCTTTGGCTAATAGTTTTTATATCCGCATCAGTCAGCACGACCAAGCCGATGTTCATGTAAGCGGAGCGACTCCGGTAGGCCCTTACTTCTTCCAGAAACTTCTCGCGGACGTATTGTTCCCCGGCCAATTTGCCCTTCGGGCAGACTTTCGGCCGAATCCTGTCCTTATTGACGCCGCAACTTACCAGGAATCGCCGCGCAAAGACCTCCTGCTGCCTGTCTTCACACAGAACTATGATCTGAGTGAAGCTACTCACGGAGCCACCCGCGTGCAATCAACTCAGAGACGGGCAGGCCGCTATCGTCGTCGGCAGAGATCGGCCTGACACGGGTTGGCTGATTACACTCGCGATCAAACCAGTAACCCACAGGGGAGGCAAGCAGGTAGTTGATGAGTTCCGGGTGGTGAGAGATCAAGAGCGCCTGCACTTTGCCCATGCTGCAACGATCGTATAGCGCGACCAACCAGGGTTGGATTTCAGGCAAGGCCAAGTAATTTTCAGGTTCATCCAGGCAGAGCGTATAGATGTTTTCGTCGTCCGAACTGCTTGCCAAGAGGATGGTGTAAAGCCCGATGAGGGTGCGTTGTCCATCTGATAACTCATTTAGACGGTATTCCGTGGGAGCATCCCCAGGCTTGCCTTGTAACCGCACTTTTAGCAAACGATTCTGCTCACCCAATATCTCGAATCTGAAGTGGTCGAAGCCAGGGAGAACTTCTCGTAACTCATCCGTCAACTGGTAGATCAGCCCCTGATCCTGTGAGAGTGAACGGTACCAGGACGCATAATTTTCGAGATGCACAGAGGGACGGGTTTCCTCTTGCGAACTCTCCGCATTCATTAAGTAAGGAGCGATTCTTAGGACGATGAAGCGCTGAAGATGTTGCTTGAACCAGGTGAGAAGCGTATTATCACTGCGAGGAAAGATCGAAGCCAATGCCGACTGCGACCAGTCGAACGGATATAGCGGGCCTTCAGAGTGATTGTCCCGGTAAAGCTGGATTTCGCTTTCCCCAGAAGCATTGATCCCAAATCTAAGCAAGGGCTTTTCGTTGAACCAGAGGCGCTCATACCTCATCCGGGCTTTGTCACCCTTGGCATCGTGTTCAATTGCTAATTCGTAACGGTAAACGTCGGATCCACGCGATATTTCCAACTCAAACGATTGCGTAAGCGAATTCTGCCAGCGGGTTCGGTCGCGATAGCTGAAGACCTCCGCGACTTTACCTCTGCCGCCCACAAAGTCCACTAACTTCTGCAAAATCTCAAATATGACGGATTTTCCAGCGCCGTTCGGCCCGAGAAGAAGGTTTATAGGACCGAACGATAGCTCGAAGTTCGTCAACGATTTGTAGTTGTCAACGTAAATGCGCTTGAGCATAGGTTCCTCCAGGCTCGATCAGGCACACGTTCTGCTCTGCAAGCGTGTCGCAGATCGAGCCTCAGTCGGTTCAGGCCGTCTTCCGGGTATCCTGCCCTCCCCAGGCCACCGCCTGCCCCGTCTCCAGCAGCAGCAGCGGCGACGTGTGACGGGTGATGCACTCGGCGTTCACCACACATTTGACCACTTCCGGGTGCGAGGGGATCTCGTACATCACATCCAGCAGCACGCCCTCGATGATGGTGCGCAGCCCGCGGGCGCCCGTCTTGAGCTTCATCGCTTCCTGGGCGGCAGCACGCAGCGCCTCAGTGGTGAAGACGAGCTCGACCCGATCCAGTTCGAGGAGGCGGTCGTATTGCTTGATCAAGGCGTTCTTCGGCTCGGTCAGCACGGCGACCAGCGCGTCTTCGTCCAGCGGCTCGATGCTCACCGTGACGGGTAGCCGGCCCACGAATTCCGGGATCATGCCGTACTTGAGCAAGTCGTCCGAGATCACCTGTTGCAGGAGCGCCGCGGTTTGCGCTTCTTTGGAGGCCGGCGCTTCGCCGGTGGTATTGAAGCCGACGCGCCCCTTCAAGCCGATGCGCTTGCCGATCACTTCATCCAGCCCGCCGAATGCGCCGCCGCAGACGAAGAGGATGTTCCGCGTATCGAGTTGGACGAACTCTTGCTGCGGGTTTTTGCGGCCGCCCTGGGGCGGGACGTTGGCGGTCGTGCCCTCCATGATCTTGAGCAGGCCCTGTTGCACCCCTCCGCCCGC
>CAZYHE010000085.1:6148-11440 GCA_964647225.1 uncultured Anaerolineales bacterium | reverse complement strand
GATGTCAAATCTGCGGCGCGGGTCATGCGTGTGCCACGCCCATACAGAAGTCGGAATCTCAACGTACCAGGCGGCAGCGACGCCGCCGCGCGCTGTCAGCCGTAACGTGTTTGACAAAGTCGCAAAACTCGTTACAATTCCCTCAAATCCGTTACCGATCTTGACCGATACTCCAACCCTCGAGCGCCACCGCTGTCGCTTAACCATCACGCGCTTTCTCGAACCGCAGGCGATGCTGCTTGCGCCTTAAGCCTATCCTCAAAAAGGGATAGCCCAGCTCGTTCTGACCGCCTGAACGCACTGTTGGCTGAAGTTTCCCATGCGCCGCCGGCAGGGCCGGCGGACAATCTGTGACCGCGGGAGAGACGATGACTTCCATCGAGCGTATCTACCAGGACATTGACGCCCATTTCGACGCCCATCTGGAGCGCGTGCGGACCCTTGTGCGGCAGCCCTCGATCAGCGGCGACGGGACCGGGATGGCCGAGACCGCGGCCATGGTCGCGGGCCTGATCCGCGAGGCGGGCGGCACGGCCGAGATCGTGCCGACGCCGGGCTGGCCGGTGGTCTACGGCGAGATCAACATCGGCGCGCCGAAGACCCTGCTGGTCTATGGGATGTACGATGTGCAGCCGGTGGCCGGCGAGCAGTGGCGCGTCCCCGACCCCTTCGGTGGCTATCTCCACGACATGCCGAACCTGGGCCAATGCCTGGTGAATCGCGGCGTGGCCAACCAGAAAGGCCCGCTGGCGAGCTTCTTCAATACCCTGCTGAGCTTCCGGGCGGTCGGCCAGCCCTACCCGGTGAACTTCAAGTTCATGATCGAAGGGGAAGAAGAGTTGGGCAGCCGCAACCTGCCGGGTTTCGTCACCCAGAACCGGGAGCGCCTGAAGGCCGACTACGCCTATTTCGCCCACTTCTCGCAGGATCCCGCCGGGAAGGTCATCATGTATCTCGGCGTCAAGGGCATCCTCTTCCTGGAGCTGATCGCCCGCGGCGGCGACTGGGGCGGCCCCACCTCGCGCGGCATCCACGGCTCGAACGCCGTCTGGCTCCACAGCCCCACCTGGCTCTTGCTCCACGCGCTGGCGAGCATGGTCACGCCCGACCAGAAGCATGTGCTGATTGACGGCTTCTACGATGACATCGTCCCGCCGAGCGCCGAAGATGAGGCGCTGCTGGAGCGGCTGATCACGACCTTTACGCCCGAGACGCAATTGGGGGAATATGATGTGCGGCGCTTCAAATATGACCTGACCGGGGTGCCCCTGCTGCGCAAGTACCTCTACCAGCCGCAATTGAACATTGATGGCATCATCTCCGGCTACACGGGCGAGGGGACCAAGACCTTGCTGCCGAACGAGGCGCGCGCCAAAATTGACATCCGCATGATCCAGAACATGCGGCCGGAGCGGATGCTCCAGTTGGTCAAGGATCACCTGGCGCGCCACGGCTACGGCGACAAGATCGAGGTCATGGTGCATGACGGCTATCCGCCGGGCAAGGCCGGGTTGTCGGCCAACCCCGCCGCGCAGGCGATGTTGCAGGCCTATCGCGACCTGGGCTTCGAGCCGGAGATCTGGCCGCACCTGGCCGGATCGGCCCCATTCTACCTGTTCACCGAAACGTTGGGCATCCCGATCGCCATGGGCGGCCTCGGCCAGGGCGGCCGGCAGCACAGCCCGGATGAATACGCGACGGTGGAAGGCATCCGCATGTGCGAGAAGTCCATCGCCGCATTCCTGTGCAACCTACCAGCTAAGTGAGCTATGCCAAAGTACATCCTACGCCGCTTGCTCGTCTCGATTCCGGTGCTGCTTGGCGTGACGGTGATCGCCTTTTTCATCATGACCCTGGCGCCCGGTGATGCTGTAGATATGCTCGTAGATCCGGGGTTGAGTCCGCAAGATGTCGCGCTGAAAAAACAGGCCCTGGGCCTCGACCAGCCCATAATCGTTCAGTATGCCAAGTGGCTGGGGCAACTGGCGCAAGGCAACCTGGGCTATTCGTTCTCCAATCGCCGGCCCGTGACCGAGCGCATCGGAGAACGGCTCGGCTCGACCTTGATCCTGGCGTTTTCCGCGCTCTTCTTCTCCTATCTGATCGCGATTCCGATCGGGGTGCTGGCCGCGGTGCGCCAGTATTCGACGTGGGACTATATCGCCACTGTGTTTTCCTTTCTCGGCGTGTCGGTGCCATCCTTCTTCTTCGGCCTGCTGATGATCTTCTTCTTCGCGCTGAAGCTGGATTGGTTCCCGACCGGCGGGACGCACACGATCGGGGCCTCGTTTTCGCTGTTGGATCGCTTATCGCATTTGGCCCTGCCGATGGCGGTCCTCAGCTTGCAAAACACCGGTGTCGTTATGCGTTACACCCGGTCGAGCATGTTGGAGGTCATTCACCAGGACTACATCCGGGCGGCGAAGGCCAAAGGCCTGGGTGAGCGCGTGGTCATGTTCCGCCACGCGCTGCGCAACGCGCTGATTCCCGTGATCACGCTGGCCGGCTTGCAGTTCCCGTTCCTGCTGGGCGGCGCGATCATCACCGAGCAGATTTTCAACTGGCCGGGGATGGGCCGGCTGGCGGTGGAGGCGATCACGCAGCGCGACTATCCGACCATCATGGGGATCAATTTGTTGGCGGCCGTGATGGTCATCTTCGGCAACCTCACGGCGGATGTGCTGTACGGCGTGGTTGACCCGCGCATCCGTTTTCAGGCCGGCCGGTAGCGCAGAGATGGAGTCGTCCGTGACATTCGAGGAAAAGACACCCGCACCAACCAACGTGACGCCCCCCGACGAGACCTTGCTGACGCGCGACCTGCGCCATCATGCGGTGCCGCTGCGCCTGCTCGTGTGGCGCCGGTTCAAACGCCACCGCCTGGCGCTGATTTCCAGCATCGTCCTCCTGATCGTCGTGCTGACCGCCGGCCTCGCGGATTTCGTGGCGCCCTATGATCCCGCATTCATTGATCCGCTCGTGTTCGACGAGGCGCCGACGCCAGCGCATCTGCTCGGCACCGACCGCATCGGGCGGGACGTGTTGAGCCGGCTCATCCACGGCGGCCGGGTTTCGCTGTCGGTGGGGGTCGTCGCCGTCAGCATCTACATGGTGATCGGCGTCTTGCTGGGCTCCCTCGCCGGCTACTACGGCGGCCGGGTGGATATGGTGATCTCGCGACTCGTTGACATCGTGCTCTCTTTCCCGACGCTGATGTTGATCCTGGTATTGGTCAGCCTGCTGGGGCCGGGGCTGCAAAACATCATGTTGGTGCTCGGCCTGCTGGGTTGGCCGCAGGTGGCGCGCATCGTGCGCGGCGAGTTCCTGCGCCTCCGCACCAACGATTTCGTCTGGGCCGCCCGGATGATCGGCTCGCCGAACGCGCGCATCATTACGCACCACATCCTGCCGAATGCCATGGGGCCGATGCTGGTGGCTGCCACCTTCGGCGTGGCGACGGCGATCCTCTCTGAATCCGCCCTCAGCTTTCTGGGGCTGGGGGTGCAGCCGCCGACCGCCAGTTGGGGGCAGATGCTCAATGATGCCCAGTCGCTGACGATCCTGGAGACCAAGCCGTGGCTGTGGATTCCGCCCGGCGTGATGATCCTGATCTCGGTGCTGAGCATCAACTTCATCGGTGATAGCTTGCGCGACGCGCTCGATCCGCAGTTGCGTCGCTAACTACAATCCAAACCTAATCAGGAGGAACGAAAGTGAAGGCAAATCGGAAGTTCAAATTGGCCTCGGCCCTGATGCTGATCGTCATGCTGATGGGCACGATTGCCGGCTGCGCCCCGGCGGCTGCGCCCGCGGCGCCGGCCGCATTGCCAACGGCGACTCGCGCCGCGACCCTGGTGGCGCCCGTGGTGCCTACGACCGCGCCGGCGGCGGCGGCCACCAAAGCGCCGGAAGCTACCAAAGCGCCAGAGGCCACCAAGGCGCCGGCGGCTGGGGCGGTCAAAGAGGGCGGCAAGGTGACGATCGCCATGTGGAGCCCGCCCAACAACTTCAACGCGATCAACACCGATTCCAGCTATGGCTACTTCAACGTCGGCATCATCTTCGACACGCTGGTCACCTTCGACGACAAGGTCAACTTCGTGCCGCGCCTGGCCGAGAAGTGGGAAGTCAGCGCGGACAAGACGACCTTCACCTTCCATCTGAACCCGAAGGCCAAGTGGCATGACGGCACGCCCGTCACCGCCGCCGATGTCGAGTTCACCATCTGGGCGATCACCCATCCCAAGATCGAGACCAACCGCGGCTCGAACGTCTCGACGCTGAAGGGCCTGAAAGGCTCCAAGCGCGCCGAAGGGGTGGACAAGGTCGAGGGCGTCAAGGTGATTGACGACCGCACCATCCAGCTCACCACCGCCAATCCGGTAGACCCGCTCTTCCTGCTGGAGCTGATCGGCACCGGGGTGTACATCATCCCGAAGCACATCCTGAAGGATGTTGCGCCCGATCAGTTCACCAAGGCGGACTTCTGGATGAAGCCGACCGTCGGGACCGGCGCGTTCAAGTTCGTCAAGTACGAGACGGGCCAGTTCGTCGAGTACGCCCGGAACGACGACTACTACCGCGGCAAGCCGCACCTCGATAAGGTGATCGTCAGCATCGTCACGCCCGCCACGATGGTCGCGCAGCTCGAAAAGGGCGAGGCCGACATCGCTTCGGGCGGCGGCATCGGCGACGTCCCGTTGGATGACTGGGAGCGTGTCAAGGCGCTGCAAAACGTCAAGGCCTACAGCTACCAGGACAACGGCTATCAGTACATGATCATCAACGGCGATCCCAGCAAGGTGTGGGCCGACAAGCGGCTCCGCCAGGCGTTGGCCTACGCCATCAACCGCCAGCTCGTCGTGGATAAGCTGCTCAAGGGCCAGGGCGTCGTGGGCCAGGGGGCCATCGTCCCCGTGACCAGCTACTACAACCCGAAGATCGAGGGCAAGTACCCGTATGATGTCGAGAAGGCCAAAGCGCTGCTGAAAGAAGCGGGCTGGGATGCGAACAAGGAAATCGCGCTCCTGACGCCCACGGGCAACATCGTCCGCGAGCTTTCGGCCGACATCATCCAGGCCAACCTGGCCGCGGCCGGCGTGAAGGTCAAGATCGAGAAGATGGACTTCCCCACGCTGATGGCGCGCTTCGGCAAAGGTGAATTCGATCTCGGGCTGGTCGGCTGGGGCGGCGTGCTCGACCCGGATGTGCGGTCGCAATACCAGACGGGCGGCCAGTACAACTTCGGCAAGTTCAGCAACAAAGTACTGGATGACCTGATGGAGAAGGGCG
>CAZYHE010000085.1:0-6138 GCA_964647225.1 uncultured Anaerolineales bacterium | reverse complement strand
TACGACGAATTCCAGATGCAGTTCCTGGAAGAGATGCCGGTCGTCCCGCTCTACTGGCCGCTGCGCCTGGTGGCTGTGAACAAGCGCGTGAACAACGCCAGCCACATGGTCACGACCAACGCCATCCTCCGCAACATGCAGGAGTGGTGGGTGACGGACGGCAAGTAAAGGACTTCGGCGTCCGACCGGTATCCCGCCACGGCTGGCAATGATCGGTCAGCGCCAGACATGACGCAGAGTCCGGCCTCAGCGAGGCCGGACTCTCGTTATGTCTGAATGGAATCACTCATCCCCCCAGGAGCGTTCGCATGAAACCAAAACCTTACGACGGCTATCAGTCGTTCCAATATCTCGAGCCGGAGGTGGACTACAAGCCGTTCAAGCTGGCCAAGCAAGTCGGCCGCGTCGAGCCATACACTTATCCCGTCACCGCAGCGCAGGAGGCCGAGACGCAACGGCTGCTGGAGGAGCATATCGTCTGCTCCGTCCATGATCACATCTACGTCATGCCTGAAGACCCCACCCAAATCTTCGAGTACAACCGGCTGGGCCGCAACTGGACCGGCTACGAGGGGTTGAGCGTCTCGGGACTCGATGTGGTCATCGAGAATTTCATGGACGGCACCGCGATGATCACCTCGCGCGCCGGCTGGAAGTGGACCGACGTCATCCACGACATCGGCATCCGCTTCAGCGATTTCGCGCACCAGGAGATGATCTTCAAGGCCGAAACGGTGGCCGACCTCTACCGCGCCAAACGCGAAGGCAAGATCGCGCTGATCGCCTGCCTGGAATCGGCCACGCCGATCGAAAACGAGCTGGATCGCGTGGACGTGCTCTACGGCCTGGGCATCCGCGTGATGGGCCTCGTCTATTCCGAGTCCAACGGCCTCGGCTCCGGCCTGCGCGAGGCCAACGATGGCGGCCTGACCCAGTTCGGCCGGCAAGTGGTGCGCCGCATGAACAAGCTCGGCATGACCATTGACACCTCACACTGCGGCGACCAGACGACCCTCGACGCCATCGAGGCCAGCGAGAAGCCGACCTTCATCACCCACGCGGGCGCGCGGGCGCTCTGGAATATCAGCCGGTTGAAGACCGATGACGCGCTGAAGGCGTGCGCGGCGAAGGGCGGTGTCATCGGCATCGAGGCGGCCCCGCACACCACGCTGACGAAGAAACACCCGCTGCATTCCATCGAATCATATATGGAACACTTCGAGTACGTGGCGAACCTGGTCGGCCTGGATCATGTCGCATTCGGCCCCGACACGCTCTTCGGCGACCACGTCGGCCTGCACCACGCCTTCATGGCCGCGCTCTCGATCGGTTCGATCTTCAAGGGGGTGCAGTTCGAGGAAGTGCCTTACGTGAAGGGGGCGGAAAACCCGGCCGAGATCCTCCCCAATGCAACGCGGTGGCTGGTGGCGCATGGCTACAAGTCCGAGGAGATCGCCAAGGTCTTGGGGCTGAACGCCCTGCGCGTGATCAAGGAAACCTGGGCGCGCTGAGGGGCGCCCAGGGGCAGGGGATAGCCAGCCTCGGCTATCCCCTGCCCCGCGCAGATCATGCCCAGCGCGGTTCCCGCTTCTCGCGATACGCCGCCTCCGCCTCGTGGAAGTCGTAAGAAGTCATGGTGACAGCCTGGAGCTTGATGTATTCCCCGTAGAACGCCTCGTAATCCAGATCGAAGGCCCGCCCCGTGACCAGCTTAGCCAGGCGGCTCCCCTTCGAGCAGCTTCGCAGATACTTGCTGATATAGCCTTCGAACTCTTCGCGGTACGCCCCTTCTTCCACCAGGTGATCCACCAGGCCGATGCGCTGCGCCTCTGTGCCGTTGATGTTGTCGCCGGAGAGGATCATCTGCTTGGCCCGGCCCATGCCGACGAAGCGCGGCAGCCGCCACGTGCCCAGCCCAGGGATCAGCGACTCGCGGATCGCCGGCAGGCCGATCTGCGCCGACGGGGTCGCGACGCGGATGTCGCAGGCCATCGCCAATTGCAGGCCGCCGCCCAGGGCGTAGCCGTGGATCAGGCAAAGCACGACCGGCTCCATCGTCTCGAACTTGCGCAGCGCACTCTCCCAGCGGTCGTGATACGTGATGTCAATCTTCCCGGCCGATAGCTCCTTGAGGTCAATCCCGGTGCAGAAAGCCCGGCCCGCGCCGGTGATTGCAACCACGCGGATGTCGGGATCACCGGCGATCTGATCGGCGACCGCGTTCAGGTCACGGGTGGCCTGGTTATTCATCGCGTTGAGCAGTTCGGGCCGGCTTAGCGTGACACGGGCGAGCGGGCCGTCCTTCGTCCAGGACATGGTCGCAAGTTCGGGCATGGCGCGCCTCCCTATCGTGAGCCTGCGGCGGCCGCGGCCACCTGCGGATAGTTCTCCAAGAACAGCACCATGGACTTCTCGAAGTCGAGGATGCCCTGCACCGTGCAATATTCATCGCTGGAATGCTGGCGCGAGCCGTGGCCCAGCCCGCCCGTGATGTAGGGGATGCCCAGCACCCGCTCGAAGACCCAGTAAGGCGCGGAGCCGGGGTTGATCGGCTGCACCTGCGGCCGGTGGCCCAACTGCTCGTAGGTGCGCAGCATCGCCTGAGTGATGGGCGCCTCGAGCGGCACTTTCGACCAGGGGTACTTGTTCAGCACGGTCATCTCGATATCTGCGAAGCCGTGGACATCCAGATGCCGGCGGATAGCGGCGACCACGTGATCGGGTTCCATGTTCGGCACCATGCGCACATCCATCTTGACGGTCGCCTCGTGCGGCAGCAGCGTCTTCGTCTCCGGCCCGGTGTAACCGCCCCAGATGCCGTCAATGTTGAGGGTCGGCTCGGCAAAGAGCTTCTCCCACACGTCCACCCCTTCGCCCGGCCACTTGAAGCGATTGATATCATAGGCATCGAGGAACGACTGGGTGCCATAAAGATCCGCCTGCTCCTGCATGAGTTGGCGCTCGGCCGCGGGGATAGGCACGGCGCCATCGGCCAGCCCCGCGATGCGGATGCGGTCATCCGGCCCGACCATGGTGGACAACGCCTGCACCAGCCGCCACGCCGGGTTATGCACCCAGCCGGCGAAGCAGCCGTGGATCCCACGCGAGCGCGGCCCGCCCCAATCGCCGCCCCGCGCCTTCAGCTCGAAATAGAGAATCCCTTTCGTCCCCAATGTCAGGAAGGCCTGGAGTTGCTCGTCTTGCTCGAAGAAGGGGAAGAGGACCGCCTCCGCATCGGCGAATAGCTCCTTGTGCGCGGGCACGAACCGGTTGAACTGCCGCGATCCCATCTCCTCTTCGCCCTCCACGACAAAGATCAGGTTGACCGGCAGCTTGCCCCGGACGGCCTTGTAGCCGCGCAGCGCGCGGAAGAACGCGGCTGTCGGCCCCTTGGTGTTCACCGCGCCGCGCGCGATGATGCTCGGCCCGTAGAAGGGAAGGTCGCGAATCTCCGCGGCGAAGGGCGGCGCCGACCATCCCGGCTCGTCGGCGGGCATCACGTCGTACATGCTGTAGTAGAGCAGCGTCCGCTCGGCGCCCTCATCCAGCCGGCCGTAGACCAGCGGATGCCCGGCGGTCGGGATGACGCGCGCCTCCCCGCCCAGGTCGGCGATCATCTGCCGCACCAGCTCGGCCGTTTCGGCGATCCCCTCGCCGGTGTAGCTGATGGATGGCTGGCGGAGGAACTCGCGCACCGCCTCCAGGTCCGCGGGAAAGTTCTGTTCAAGATAGGAGATGACATCGTCTGGCATGACCCATACCTCGTTGAGTGTGTCTGGCTACCTGCGAATCAACGGCAGATAGATGTCGCAGTATATCATCCCACGCCAGAAACCGGAACATGAACCATAACACGACCCTTCAAGCTGGACTGATCTGCCAATAGTCTCACGCCGTGTCATTGCGAGGCCCGTCTCCTTCGATGCTGCTCAGGACATGGTTTGGGCCGAAGCAATCTCCGCCATGTGCGAGAGACTGCTTCGCAAAAACCGCTCGCAGTGACACGCTATTGAATGTGCTCCAACACGAAATAATAGCCCGGATTCCAACTCTGGCAGATCAAGTAGAGCTGCCCGTCATGCACGTGCCAGATGACGTTGTGGAGATGCTGGGCCAACTCGACGCCAAGCTCCTCTTTGGGTCGGATGGTGGAAAGCACCTCGAAGGTGCCGGCGTCCAGGATGTAGATCGGCGCGGGCCGGCCCTCGACCGGGTCTTTGAGACACCCCACGACCGCGTAGCCTCGGCCATCGTGCTGGATAAAGTCAATGCCGCACGGCCATGCGCCGGTCGGCAGGGGGTGCGAGGCGTGGAAGTGGCCGTCGAACCCGTGCGCCTGGAGCCGGGAGTGCGGCCGGTCGGCGATCACGAGTTGGTCGCCCGCCGGGGCCAGGTTCATGCCGTGCGCAGTGGCGAACTTGCCATCTTCGGTCGGATTGGTGGTCTTGCCCCCGAAGATGCCGACCCACTGCTGCGTCGTCACATCGGCGGCGGTGATGTAGTTGGCGCCGTACCCGTCGGCGATGTACAGCCGGTGATCCACCAGCGCCGTGTCGGTCGGCTTGTACGGCGTCCCCTGCGCCTGATACGCCTCGAACTCCGGTCGGGGCAGGATGAAGTCCACCTGGCCTTCCAGTGTCACCACTGCGACCATCTCCGCGCCGGGCGCGGGCAGGAAGAGCCGCCACTTGCCGTCGAAGCGGCCGAGCTTGGTGCTGTGGAAGGTGTGCGGCGTCAGCGCATCGGGCAGAATGATCAATTCCTGTCCGCGCAGGTCGGGGGTCACGCGCACGATGCCGCAGCCCGGCATCCCGTAGTAGATGTGGCCGAACCCCGCCCGCGGGTCGCTGTCGAAACCGCCGTGCAGGTGTACCTCCTGGCCGGATGTCGCCGGGGGCACGGTGTGCAGATCGGGGCGATAGGCAAATCGCAGTGGCGCCTGACCACTGACCGCTGAGTTAGCCATGTGTGAAGCTCCTGTACGATAGAATGGGTTGAGCCTATCACGGCCGGCCGGCTCGCTCAGTGACGCGGCATACCGAACCAGCCACATCGCCAACTGTAAGCCTGCCACTTGTACAACCCTCGCACATCGGTTGTAATCTCAGGATAGTACAATCACGTTCACAGGATGGGAGGCGAAATGACCCCACTTCAGACGACACCCGAGACGCTGAGCGCGGCGCGCATCCAGACGTATCGCCAGCAGGGCTTCGTGAAGATTCCCGGCATCATCACCCCGGAAGAGGCGGAGGAATTCCGGCAGGACGCGCTCGCGCTCCAGGGGCGCATGCGCTCGCTGCACACCGGGCCGATCTTCACCCAGCTCGTCAACGCCTGGCGCGAGAGTGAGACGATGGGGCGGCTGACGCTGCACCCCAACGTGGCCGGCGTGGCCGAGAAGCTGGCAGGCGTGCCGCTGCGCATCTGGCACGATCACCTGCTGATCAAGCAGCCGCACAACAAGGCCGCCACCGAGTTCCACCAGGATCGGCCCTATTGGCCGCACACGAACCAACGCCACAGCCTCTCGGCCTGGATCGCGCTGGTGGATGTGCCGGTCGAGCGCGGCTGCATGACCTTCATCCCCGGCACACAGGGGCGCACCGACCTCCGGCCGCAAAACCTGGCGGACGAAGATGATCTGCTGGCGCTCTGGCCCGACCTGGCCTACGAACCGCGCGTCACGCTACCGCTGCGGGCCGGCGACTGCACCTTCCACAACGGCTTCACCGCGCACATGGCCCACGCCAACGACACCGATATCGCCCGCGTGGCGCACATCGTCGTCTACATGGACGCCGAGACCGTTTACACCGGGGCCAGGCATCCCGTCACCGACCCGCTGGGGCTGACGGCGGGCGTGACCCTGGCGGGCGAGATGTTCCCCCGCGTCGGGCTGTCGGCCTGACGCCCCCGCCGGCCGCGCCGGCACGTCGAGCGTGTAGGGCAAGATGACATCTTGCCCTACACCTCACACGACCTCGATGTTCTCCTGCCCGCCATACACCGTCCACCATGGCGTCGCCCCACGCGCCAACAGCGCGTTGAGCGCCGCGATATTTTCAGCCCCGCGATCGGCCAGCCAGGCGCGGAGCGCGTCGTAGCCCTGGGTAGCATAGGCCGGCACGCCGTCCT
>CAZYHE010000084.1:0-11444 GCA_964647225.1 uncultured Anaerolineales bacterium | reverse complement strand
CAGCATAAAGTAGAACGTGCCCTTTGTCAAATCAATCGGTGTGTAGCGCAAGATGGCATCTTGCGTTACATTTTCTGCGCGGCGGTCGGCAGCATAAAGTAGAACGTGCCCTTTGTCAAATCAATCGGTGTGTAGCGCAAGATGCCATCTTGCGCTACATTTTCTGCGCGGCGGCCGGCAGCGTAAAATAGAACGTGCTCCCCTGCCCCTCCTGCGATGCCACCCACATCCGGCCGCCGTGGCGCTCGACGATCTTCTTGCAGATCGCCAGGCCGATCCCGGTGCCGGGGTATTCCGTGCGCGTGTGCAGGCGTTGGAAGACGCCGAAGATGCGGTCGTGATACTGCGGATCAATGCCGATGCCGTTGTCGCGCACGCTGAACTCCCAGACCTTTGAGGTCTCCGAGACCTCAAAGGTCTCGCGCGCCGACACATGCACCCGCGGCGGTTCGCTGCTCCCGAACTTGAGCGCGTTGCCGATCAGATTCTGGAGGAGTTGCATCAGTTGGGTGGGGTCGGCCCGCACGGTGGGCAGCGGGTCGTGCGTCACCGTCGCGCCGGCCTCTTCGATCGCCAGGCCCAGGTTCCACAGCGCCTCGTCCAGGGCGGCCGCGGCGTCGGTGGGTGCGGGCGGCTGGCCGCGGGTGGCGACGCGCGAGTATTCGAGCAGGTCGTCAATGAGGCGCTGCATCCGTTTGGCGCCATCCACCGCGAACGCGATGAACTCGTCGGCATCCGCGTCGAGCTGGCCCTGGTACCGTTCTTTCAGCAGGCCGACGAAGCTGGCGACCATGCGCAGCGGCTCTTGCAAATCGTGCGATGCGGCGTAGGCGAAACCTTCCAGCTCGGCGTTGGAGCGCGTCAACTCTCGGGCACTCTGCACGAGGATTTCTTCGGCGCGTTTGCGTTCGGTGATGTCCTTGATGGTCGCGAAGTAGTTGACGATCTGTCCCTGCGCATCGCGGATGCAGGCCGAGCTAACAAGTATCGGGAATCGTTCGCCGTTTTTCCGCATAAACGTCAGCTCAAAATTATGCGTTTCGTCGCATAGGGTCCGCCGGAAAGCTTGTGTGATTTCTGCCAGACACTCTGGGGGCCAGTAGGGATGAGGTGGGCCGGCGCCGATCAACTCCTCACGCGTGAAGCCGGTCATCCCGCAGAATGCCGGATTGACATCTATGTGAACGCCGTGCAAATCCAGGACCGAACAACCATCTTGCATCGTGGCGATCAAGTCCTCCGCGAATTTTTTCGCTTCCCGGAGTGCGTCTTCAGCTTGTTTGCGCTCGGTGATGTCGTGGACTTGCGCAAAGGTGTAGGGTTGGCCGTCCAGCGTGAAGGGCTGGGTCGAGATCTCCACGGGGAAATCATAACCATCCCGCCGGCGATGCCGCCACTCGAAGCGACTTGGCTTATGTAAAGCTGTTTTTACGCGATTGTCCGCCCGGCCTTGTAGTTCGGGCGTTGCGGCCAAATCCGCCGGGGTCATCATCCTGAGGTCATCCAGGCTATAGCCGTAGCGATCCAGCGCGACCTGATTGGCATCCTCGAACCGGCCATCGGCGCCGATCAGGAATAGCGCGTCGGGGCTGGTATTGAAGAGCCGGCGATAGCGTTCCTCGCGTTCACGCAGGCCTGCTTCGGCGCGTGCCCGTTCGGCCAGTTCCACCTGCAGGCGCGCGTTGGTCGTGCGCAAATCATCCTCGACCCGCTTCAGGCGCAGCAGCGCCTCGACGCGTGCCACCAACTCCCGATTGGGGATCGGCCGCAGCACATAGCCGTCGGCGCCGGCCTTCAGGACAGCGGTGCGATAGGCTGAATCGGCGTCGTAGGCGGTGATCACCAGGATATGGATGTGCGCGGTGGTTGGGTCCGCCTTGAGCCGCCGGCACACTTCGTCGCCATTGATGTCCGGCAGCATCAGGTCGAGCAGGATGAGGTCGGGCTGGTCTGCCTGGGTGCGCGCAATGCCCGCCAGCCCGGTCTCGGCTTCGATGACGGTATAGCCGGCGTTCGCCAGGACTTGCTCCGTGACGCGACGCAGCAGCGCATCATCATCAACCACCAGGATGCAGGTGGCGCGTTGGTTCTCGTCCATCGGATGGTTCCTCCTGTGTGCGCAGACCTTGTGGCAAGCGAGTAGCATAGCCCCTTGTGGGCGTCGTGAATGGCGGGCACGAGGCCCTATGCTACGGGTGACATGGCTAAGGGCTACCCTGCCGGCACGGTGAAAAAGAAGGTCGCACCCTGGCCCGGCGCAGACTCGAACCAGATCCGACCGCCGTGACGTTCCACGATCTTCTTGCAGATCGCCAGGCCCATGCCTGTGCCGCTGTCCGCTTGCGCAGCATGGCCGGGCGCGCGGCGGAACAGACCGAAAATCTGCTCGGCATGTTCGGGATCAATGCCGATGCCGTTGTCCTGGATCGCAAAGAGCCAGCTTATCTCTGCTTGCCCGGCCGCAGACTCCTCCGCGCCGACCTGCAGCTCGGCGCGGAGCTGTACGGCGGGCGCTTGCGGGCCGCGGAACTTGAGCGCGTTCCCGATCAAATTCTGGAACAGCAACGTCAACTGCCCGGCATCCCCCATCACCGCGGGCAGCGGATCGCAGGTAATGGCCGCGCCCGTCTCTTCGATCAAGCCGGCCAGGTTGCGGAGCGTCTGGCGCACGACCACCTCGCAGTCAACGAGTTCGAAGGCCTTGTCCACCATATCCACGCGGCAGTAGGCGAGCAGGTCATCAATCAGCTTCTGCATGTGGCTGGCGCCCGCGGCCGCCTGGACAATGAGGCCGAGCGCCGCGCCCGAAACCTCGGCCGCGTGGCGATCGGTGAAGCGGGCCAGGGTGCGCGAGACCGTGTGGAGCGGCGCGGCGAGGTCGTTGGACACGATGGCCGCGAACTGCTCCAACTCGGCGTTCGAGCGGGCCAGGCTGGTGTTTGCGGTATCGAGCTTCTGGAATTGGCGGGCATTCGAGATCGCCAGCGCCAGCACCGGCGCGATGTTGAGCGCCAGGTTCAGATAATCGCGCCTCAGTTCCGGGTAGCTGAACCCCTCCACCTCCAGCACGGCCACCACCCGGTCGCGCCGGCCGATGCGCAAAGTGAAGCCTTTACCCGATTCCGTCCAGGCATGGCTGGCGCGCAGGCTTGCCAGCCGGCTCTTGATCGCGTCGCTGACCCCCTGGTAGGCCGGCCGCGCGCATGCGTCGCCGGGGCGGCCATCTATCAGCGGCACGTAGACCAATCTCGAGGGCGCGCACAGCAGGGTGAACACCTCGAAGATCTTCTCGATGGCTTCCGTCTCGGTCGTGATGCCCCCCAGCGCGCTGATCAGGTCGAACAGCATGGCGTAGTCGGCCGATTGGCGGGTGGCGTGCGCCGACTCGGTCATGGCTTGATCGTGCCGCGCCGATAGATCTGCTTGCAAGAGGAGGTTTTCCAGGCGCAGCCGCACCCCATCCAACCCCACCGGCAGGATCTCGCCGGGCAGACCGGCGACCTGTGCAAAGGCCGCCAGCCGATCGGCGCTATCGTCGTAGACCCCGGTGTCGAGCAGGAGGATGCGCTGCGTGTCTTCGCCCAACAGTCGCTGCAGGCCGGGCCGGTCGGCGCCTTGCGTCACCCGGCGTTCCCATTCGGCCAGCCCGCCCGGCGTCGTGACATAGGCGCCGGCCGCGGTGTACGCCTGGACGAGGGGGCGGTTCAGCGCCAATTCGGCGCAGGAAGTGGCGGTGCAGGCCAGCATCCGGTCGCCGCCGGGCAGGTCGGGCAGTCCGGCCAGGCAGCGCCCCCCGAAGAGCGCGACCTTAACGTCGGCTTGGGCGCATGTTTCGATGGCTTGGGCGAGCGCCGCGCGATCGGTGGCCGGCTGCAGGCAGGCGTCATCGAACGATTTGACGATGACCTCTGCGCGGCCCTGAGCGGCCACACAGGCCGCGACTTCGCGTTCAAAACTGTGGCATGTAAGGATACAGAGTTTGGTTGTCACAATCGTCCACCCGATCTGGGGGTCAGCCCCCGACTATTGAGAATTCGCCATGAACTGTCATTGCGAGGCCCGTCTCCTTCGGCTCCGCTCAGGACATGGTTTGGGCCGAAGCAATCCCATTCTGAAAGCCAGAGATTGCTTCGCCATATAGAATTGAGCGGAGGCATCCTGAGCGGAGTTTCGGCGGTTTTTGGGCCGGAACGCAGTCGAAGGAGGCCGGAGCGGTCGTATCCAGGCCGCATCCTTCGACTACGCAGCCACAACCCGGCTGCTCCGCTCAGGACGCTTCACCATATTTGGAACTGCTGCACGATATACTACAGTTCGGCCAGGATGCGCGCCACGACTTTCAGCGCATCGGCCGCGTCGTACCCCATCGCGTCCGCGCCCACATCCTGCCAGAGGTAGGTGTCAAAGCGGAAGGGCGCGCCGCCCACGATGATCTTGACTTTAGCGTGCGCAAAGTCCAGCCGCTTGCGCACCTCTTTGACGCGTTGCGCCGAAGTCTGCACCGTCGCCGAAATGAGCAAAACCTGGATCTTCTCGGCCAGCACGCGATCCACCAGCTCGTAGACATCGGCCCGTTCGTAGTCCTGCACGTTGTAGCGCGCCGCGCGCAACGCGGTGTAGATGATCCGTTTGCCCAGCGAGTGATGGTCTAGCAGTGAGACGATCGCCATCTTCGGCTGGTTGGGTGCGGCCGGATTCTCGGCCGGCAGGATTTCCTCGATCAGCTCCTCGGCGATGCGGCCGCTCATGTAGAGTTGTGAGAGGGAGATGCGCCCCTCCTGCCAGCCGACCCCGACCCGTTCCAGCGCCGGCCCGATGATCTTGTCGGCCAGATCGAAGGGCGAAGTAAGCCCTGGGATGCTCGTCAGGACCCCCTGCGCGCGCAAGCGGTCGAGAGTCAGCACCGAATGCTCGAATTCGTGAATGTGTCCGGTCAGAGAGTCTGCCACGCTCGTTGCTTTCCGTTAAGTTTTCGTGACCATCGCTGGAATGGTGAAATGGAACCGTGCGCCCTGGCCGGGCGCCGATTCGACCCAAATGCGGCCGCCATGGCGTTCCACGATTTTCTGGCACACCGCCAACCCGATCCCCGTGCCCGGATACTCCTCGCGGGTGTGCAACCGCTGGAACAGGCCGAAGATGCGCTCCTGATCCTGCGCCGCAATCCCGATGCCGTTGTCGCGCACGCTGAACTCCCAGACCTTCGAGAGCCTGCCCTGAGCCGGTCGAAGGGTCTCTGAGACCTCGAAGGTCTCGTGCGCGGATACATGCACGACCGGCGGCGCAGTCCCCCGGAACTTGAGCGCATTCGTGATCAGGTTTTGCAGGAGCTGGCCCATCTGCGTGCGATCCGCCATGAGGGTCGGCAGCGGGTCGTGGGTGATGGTGGCGCCGCACTCCTCGATGGATTCCTGGAGATCGTGCAAGACATAGCTCAGGATCAGCTCGCAATCGGTCGGCGCAAACGGCGCGGCCCGCGTGCTCACCCGCGAATACTCCAGCAAGTCGTTGATGAGTTGGCGCATCCGTTGGGCGCCATCCACCGCATAGCCGATGAACTCGTGCGCGTCGCTGTCGAGTTGATCCTCATAATGCATCTCCAGCAACTGCAAGTAGGATGTGACCATACGCAGCGGTTCCTGGAGGTCGTGCGAGGCGACATACGCAAAATTCTCCAGTTCGGCATTGGAGCGTTTCAACTCGGCCAGGGTCGCATTCAGTTGCGCTTCCGCCCGCCGGCGCTCAGTGATATCCTCTTGCAGCAAGCTGCGCGCACGTTCAAGGCGCTCGAACGTCCGGGCATTTAGGATGCCCAGGACGAACACCGGGCGCAGGCTGAGCATCAAGTTGAGATAGTGCTCACCCCGCTGGGGGAAGGTAAGCCCATCCACCGCGACGACCGCCAGCGTTTCGCCAAGATTGCCCAGGCGCAGGGTGAAGCCGCTTCCGGCGTCGGCCAACGCATAATCGCCGCGAAACTCGACCAGCCGTTCGCGCATCGCGGCGTCGAAAGTCGCGTCAGCAGCCCGGCTGAAGAACCCGCCGGGCCGACCCTCTACCAGCATCAGATAACAGAGGCGCGCGGGCGCACACAGCATCGCGATGATGTCGAGGATATGCGCCGCCACCTCGCCCTCGTGTCGCAGGTCGGTCAGGCCGCCGATCAGGTCGAAGGCCATCGCGTAGTCCGCCATCTGCTGTTTGGCGTGCGCGGCGGTGCGCGCCGCGGCATCCATGCGCTGCTTCAGCCGCCACTCCAGGACCACCCGGATCAGGCGCAGCCGCAGCAGATCCAAACCGACCGGAATCACCTCGCCGGGCAACGCCAGGAAATCTGCCAGCTCGCGCAGATGGCGGTCGCTCTGCGCATCCGTGCCGGTGTCGAGCAGCACCAGCTTCTGGGTCGTTTCCGCAAAGAACTCGCGCGCGGTCGGCTGATCGAACCCCCACTGGGTCATCGTGCGCCGCCAGTGGCTCAGCCAGCCGGGCGTCAGCAGATAGGCGCCGGCCGCGATCTGGGCGTCCACCAGGCGGGCCGGCGCGGCAAACTCCAAACAACGCGGCACGCTGGCGACTTGGACGTTGTTGGCCCCGGATACGCCGCGTTCCGGCGTCACCAGTCCGTTCAGGCAATAGCCGCCGAACACCGCGACGTCGCAGTCCTGCGCCGCGCGTTCGGCGGCCCGCCGGCCGATGGTGTCTGCGTCGCCCGCCGGCCGGATGCAGGTCGGGGCAAAGGCCGCGACCTGCACATCGGCGAAGTTTTCCTCCGCGACGATCGCCGCGGCTTCCGCCAGGAAATTCTGACAGACGAGCAGACAGAGCTTACTTGCCACCGGTATCTACCCAATTCAGCGGATACGCGCCCCATTTGTGCATGGCGTCAGAGATCGCCATCAGGGTCTCTTCGGCAACCTGCCAGGGGATTTCGCCGTGATTGTCGGATAGGATGTAGCCGCCGCCCGGCCCCGCTGCGGCGAGCGCCCGTTTGACTTCGGCTTCGGCCTGGGCCGGCGTCCAGCGCCGCATCTCGATGCCGTTCAGGTTGCCGATCAGCGTCAGCTTCCCGCGCGCGGCCGCCTTGAGCGCGGCCAGATCTTCGGATGCGCTGACGCCAACCCCCACGGCGCCGGTCTGGGCCAGATCGGCGAGGATCGGCAGGCCGCGCCCCGACGCCAGGTGAATCACGGCCGGCCCGTGAAAGCGGGCCAGGGTGCGCTGCGCAATCGGGTAGCCGGTTTTCAGATAGGTCTCACGGGGCGTGATGGTGGAAGAAGACACCGGGTCGAAGTAGGCGATGGCGGTTGCGCCGGCGGCAAATTGGGCGTTGGCCCAGGCGACGCAGAACTCCTCGTTGATGCGCATCAGCCGCTCGAAGAGATCGGGACGCTCATACATCAATTCCAGGTAGCGGTCAAAGCCCATCTGCATTGGCGGCAGCGAGAACGGTGCCAGCACGACGCCGACCACCGGCAACTCGCCAGCGGCGTGCTCCTTGAGGAGCGCGATCGTCTCCAGCACGGGGCGCAGGTCGGGCGAGGCGGCCACGTCCGGCGGCTCCAGGCTGCGGATCGCCTCGAAGCTGCGGATGAACGGCTCACCCGAATTGGCCGGGCCATCGTCATAGGTGATCACCTCGCCGCCCCACGCCGCGATCTCCAGCGCCGCGTGGAACAGGCCGTCGAGACAATCGTGGCGGTACTTTCTCTGAATCCTGAGTTGCCCTTCCACCACGTTCTTCGCTGCCGAGAAGTATTCTGCGAGTGAAAGACCCAGCTCACGCGCACCGTGCAACGACATCAGGAGGAAGAAGGGCACGCGGTCCGGCTCTTGGTGGCCCAGGGTTGTCAGCACGCGCTGCAAAGGCGTCATGGCGGCGGTCATTGCGCACCTCCGGTGATCTGGTTAATGAGCGTGATGGCGTCGGTGGCGGTGTAACCCATTGCATCCGCGCCGACATCGCGCCAGAGATAGGTGTCGAAGCGGAACGGCGCGCCGCCGACGATGATCTTGACCTCGGCCCCGGCCTGATCCAGACGTCGTCGGACCTCTTTGATCCGCAGCGCCGAGTTGAGCATCAGCGTGGAAATCAGCAGAATGCGCACGCCATCGGCCCGGATGCGCTCCACCAGGTCAAAGACATCCACGCGGCCGTAATCGCTGATCTCGTAGCCTGCGGCGCGCAACGCCGAGTAGACGATCCGCTTCCCCAGCAAATGATGATCCTGCAGCACGGCGATCGCCATCTTGGGGCGATCCCGGCGGTCTGGGCTGTCGGGCGGCAGGATCTCGGCAATCAGTTCTTCGCAGATACGGCCGCTCATGTAGACCTGAGACAGCGCCACGCGCCCTTCTTCCCAGCCCGCGCCGATGCGTTCCAGGGCCGGGCCGGCCACCCGGTCGGCGACCTGGATCGCAGTCATCGCGTCGGGCGCGCTCACCAGCACGCTCCGGGCGCGCAGACGATCCAGCGTCAGCAACGCCTGCTCGAACTCCCCGACCATTCCTGCCAGATCCTGTCCCATGAAATGCCTCCTTTGACTTAAGTGTCCACCGGGATCGTGAAATAGAAGGTCGCGCCGGCGCCCAGTTCGGATTCGACCCAGATCCGGCCGCCGTGGCGCTCGATGATCTTCTTGCACACCGGCAGGCCGATGCCCGTCCCCGAATACTCGCTCCGGCTGTGCAGGCGTTGGAAAAGCCGGAAAATGCGCCCCGTGTATTGCGGCTCGATGCCGATGCCATTGTCGCGCACCGCGAAAACCCATTCCGCGGTCGGCTGTGCGCGGTCGGCTGTGCGCTGTGCGGAATCAGCTTCCGCATTCCGCACTCCGCATTCCGCATTCTTCAGTTCCGCCGAGATATGGACGTGCGGCGGCTCGGCCGCGTGAAACTTGATGGCGTTGTGGATCAGGTTCTCGAAAACCCGTTGAAGTTGCGGCGCGTCGCCGGTCACAGTCGGCAGCGGGTCATGGGTGATGCGCGCGCTGCTGTCGCTGATGGTAAATTCCAGGTTGCGTAACGCCTGCGCCAACACCGCCTCGCAATCGGCCGGCTGGAACGCGCGGGCGCTGCGATCTATCAACGAGTACTCCAGCAGATCGTTGATGAGCAGGTGCATGCGCGTGGCGCCTTCCACCGCAAAACCGATGAATTCGTCGGCGTCCGCATCGAGTTGCCCGCGATAGCGTTGGGCCAGGAGTTGGACGAAATTGGCAACCATGCGCAGCGGCTCCTGGAGGTCGTGCGCCGCGACATAGGCGTATTGCTCCAGGTCGGCGTTCGAGCGGGTCAGCTCGGTCAGCGTCCGGCGCAGCGATTCCTCGGCGCGCTTGCGCTCGCCCAACTCGTGCTGCACCGCTTCGTACAGCCGGGCGTTTTCGACCGCCAGGCCGATCTGGTTCGCCGCCGGGCCTAAGAGCGCCACCTCGGCCGGGCCATAGGCCTGGGGCCGGCAGCTTTGCACCTCCAACAGGCCGGTCACTTCTCCTTTGACGATCATGGGGACGTAGGCGGCCGAAAGCGGCTGTTCACCGACGACCATGGTACCATGGTCGTCCGCATGGTAGATGACCGGTTCTTTACGGATGATTGCACGGGCGCGGCCGCCCACCGGATTGCCCGTCACGATGATCGGCGGAAAAATGCTAACGTCCACCGGCTCGCCATCGCTCATCACATAGGTCGGCCTAAGCTCGTGCGCGGCCGGGGCGTACAGGGTGATCGCGAAGCCATCGGTGTCGGTCAGCCGGGACACGTGCGCATAGGCGGTCCGGTACACCTGCGCCAATTCCAGCGTCTCGGCCAAGGCCAGACCCAGCTCGTTCAGGGCGCTGAGCTGGCGATTTCGCTGGCGCGCGGCCTCTTCGGCGCGTGTGCGCTCCGCAAGTTCGCGGTCAATTGCCTGTTTACGCTCGCGGATATCTCGGAAAATCCCCAGGATCGCCGGCCGGCCCCCGATTGTCGCCAGGCTCGAGTTGATTTCGACCGGGATGTCGTGACCGTCGGCATGGCGCACCGCCGCTTCGATGGGGCGCTGGTCGCCCGCGGCCAGGTACGCGCGGAACATCACGGCGTATTCGGCGCTCAGGTCGCGGGGATGCAGCGCCATCTGGTGGGTTCGGCGCAGTTCGGCCTGCGACCGGCCAACCAGCGCGCAGGCGCGTTGGTTGGCGTCGAGGATCGTGCCCGTCTCGGCGTCGGCGACAAAGATGGCGTCGCCGGCATTCTCGAACAGCGTCCGATACGTTTCTTCGGATTCGCGCAGTGATTGTTGGGCTTGCCGCCGCGCCAATCGCTCGGTGGCGTCGTGCAGCTCGCGCGCGACGATGGGGGCCAGCCACGTGAGCTTGTCGCGCGCCACGAACCCCTGTGCGCCCGCGCGCAGGGCCGCGACCGTCAGGTCATCATGGGCGGCGGACGAGATGATGATGAGCGGCGCGGCCGGTTGCCGTGCCTGAAGCTGCGCCAGGAAGGCCCGTGCGTCGAAGCCCGGCCGGCCGTGATCGGTGAGCGCCACATCCCAATCATGGCAGGATAGCGCCGCCGTCAGCGCTTCGGCGGTGTCAATCTGCTCCCAAGCCGGCTCAAAGCCGTTGCGTCGCAATTCACCGATGATCCGCTCAACGTCATCCGCCAGATTGCCGGCGATCAACACACGTAGGGGATAGGTCATGCGAACTCCATCGTGCAAAGACGACCATGCTCCGGCGCGGCCCAGGCCGCAGTCGGCATGGTCGGATCGGCCCCGTTCAACTGTCGTGTCAATGATGACGCTCGAAACGACAGAAACGCTATGCTTGCTGGGCGACAAAAATGCGCGGTGGGCGGTTCAATCGTCCAACCGTGCCCGCAAGCGCCACGGGGCAGCGACCAGGATTTGATTATACCATAATACGCGCAATTTTCAGCGGGACGCAGGCGGGGGGTGATTCATGTTGGGGGCAGTCATTGCGAGGAGCGTCGTTTGCGGTTGCGAGGCACGAAGCAAAGCAATCTCCCCCAAGCAGGGGATTGCTTCGCGCCGTCCGGCGATCCTTCGACGCCGTTGCACTCCGTTCAGGACGCCGGACTCCGCTCGCAATGACGCGCGCCCCAGAATTGAAACACATCCCAGGTGGCGGGTACAGGGAGCAGGGCGAAGATGCCGGGGCCGGGTGTCAGTTCGCGAAAGGGCGCTGGATGGTTTGCGGGGTTAATCAGGCAGTGTTCCCGGCCCCGGTGGGGCAACGATTGTAATTGTTACGGCGTAGCGGCGCAGCCGCGTCGCTACGCCTGGTAGGCCCGTTCCAGCGGCCGTTGGGTGAGGGCCGAAATCTCGGTCAGATCAAACGGCTTGGCGATAAAGTTGAAGAACAGGGCGCGATGCAGAATCTGTTGTGTCTCAGCATCATCGGGGCAGCAGAAATCAGAAATCACAACTGTCGAGGCTTCCGGCCGCAGCT
>CAZYHE010000083.1:0-11498 GCA_964647225.1 uncultured Anaerolineales bacterium | reverse complement strand
TGCCTGACCGTCGAGATGGAAGCCGCGGCCTTCTTCGCCGTCGCCCAATTCCGCGGCGTCCCCTTCGGGCAGATCCTCTACGGCGGGGATGACGTGAGCGGCGCGGTGTGGGACGACCGCGGCTGGACCAAACGCCAGACGGTGCGCGAGAAACTGTTCTGGCTGGCAGCCGAGGCGTGCCTGTCGCTCTGATGGGCGCCTTGCGATCCGCGCGACGATCTATGGGCCAAACCTTTCTGGGACAGACCTTCTGCCGACTCAAACGAGGCCATCACTGGGGCGATGCCGCCCTGGCGGCGCTCGGCGGGTATGCCGCGGCCATGTGCGTCTGGGAGTTGACCCACGCGCCGGCGCTGATCGGCTTCCTGCAGACCAACGACCTCGCGCTGGCCGCCCGCGCCCGTCTGGCCCTGCTTCTCGTGGGCGGCGCGGGTGTGGCCCTGCTGATCTGGCTGATCTTGGGCGGGCTGTTCGCCCGGCGCGGCCAGCCCGCGGCGCGGCGGATCGCCGCGCGCTGGGTGTTCTTGGCTGCGCCTTTGCCGTTCCTGCCGATCTTGCACGCAGCTTCCACGGCCTCACAGCCGATCCCGCGCTCCTTCTTCTGGGGAACGATGATCGCGCTGGCCGCGATGACTTTCGTGGCGGTGCGGGCGCTTGTTGTGGCCTACACGGGGTCACGCCTCCCGGATGCTCCGGCGGCCAGCCAGACGCCATCTCCGGGTAGAATCACAGCACACAACAAATCAACAGGCAAAGCCGGCCGCATCGGCCTCGCCGTGACCCTGGTGCTGACTGCGGGCTACGCGCTCTATATGAGCCTCCTCACGGTCGCGCGGCACAACAGCTTTATGACCCACGCGTTCGACCTGGGCATCCACGATCAAGCGATCTATAACATCCTGCACAGCGGCTATATGCGCGCAACCCTCTACGGGCCGTATGCCATTGACTACATCGGCGACCACTTCTCGCCGATCCTCTTCGCGCTGGCGCCGTTCTACGCGCTCGGCGCCGATGCGCGGCTGCTGCTCGTGTTGCAAAGCATCGCCCTGGCCGCCGGCGCGATCCCGGTCTATCTGCTTGCCCGCCACAAGACCGGGAGCGCGATGGCTGGGAGTGTGCTGGCCGCCAGCTATCTGCTCTATCCGGCCCTGCACGGGGTGAATCTGGACGACTTCCACCAGATCGCTCTGGTCAGTTTCCTCCTGCTCGCCGCGCTCTATTTCCTGGAGACCGGCCGGGATGTGGCGTTCCTGGTCGGGCTTGGCCTGGCGTTACTGGTCAAGGAGGAGGTCGCGCTCACGGTCATCGCGCTGGGGGGCTACATCTTCCTGGGCCAGCGCCGCTATCGGTTCGGCGCTACGCTGATCGCCGTGGGCCTGGCGTATTTTGCCGTCGTGGTCGGTTGGCTCATGCCCCTCCTCGGCGGCACACCCCAGATTGACTCGCGTTTCGGCGGGGTGATCGCGCCGGGCACGCGCGGCGCGGCCGGGGTCGCCTGGACACTCGTCACCAATCCGGTCTTCACCGCCACCACGATCCTGGGCAACCCCGACAAGCTGACCCTGCTCGTGCAACTCTTCGGGCCGGTGCTTTTCCTGCCGCTCCTCGCGCCGGCCGCAGCCTGGCTCCCGGCGCTGCCGGCGTTGGCGATCCTCATGCTCACCTGGACCCCAGCGCAGTACAGCATCGAATATCATTACACCGCGCACATCATCCCGTTCGTCTTCGGTCTGACGATCTTGGGTTGGGCCAGGGTGATCTCCGCGCGCGGCCGCGCGTCATTTGGCCGCGTGTCGGGCCTCCTCGCCGCGTGCCTGCTGATCGCCACCCTCGCGCTGAGCTACCAATACGGCCGGTTGCTCCCGAAGCGCGGAGATGCCATCCCCCGGCCCGATCCCCATGCCGCCGTGATCGAGAGCCTGATGGCGCAAGTGCCGGCCGGCGCGCCGGTCAGCACGATGAGCGACATCGTGCCACATCTGACGACGCGCCGGACGATCTATCTGTTCCCCGATGTGGCCGATGCCGAATATCTGCTCCTGGACACTGCCCCGCGGGCCAATTTCTGGCCGCACACGGGTCTAAAGGCCCGGAGCAAGGCGCTCCGCGATATGTTGCCGCACATTCAGAGTGGGACATTCGGCTTGATCCGGCAGGAGGATGGCGCCCTGTTGCTGAAGCGCGGCCTGACGCCGCCGCGCACGGCTGAAGCGCTGACCGCGCTTTTCTCCGCGCGTTACGAGGCCGAGGATCAGCCCAGCGATCTGGCGGACGCACCGGTCGCCGATGCGCAGGCCAGCGGGGGCAAGGCGCGGATGGCCGCGCCGGCCGACGGCTCAAGCCGTCAGCGCGCCGATGGTAAATCGGGGCTGGTTTTCGGCCCTTACGCCGACCTGCCGCCGGGAAAGTTCCGGGTGGACTTCCGCCTGAAGGTGGATGCCACGCAGCGCGCGGAACGGGTGGCAACCGTGGATGTCTTCACATTCCGGGACGGCGGCGTCCCCCGCGCGGCGCGCGAGATTCAGGGGATCGAGTTCGGCGCGGCCAACCAATATCAGTTGTTCGACCTGGAATTCGAGTCGGACAAGCCGCTGGAAGATGTGGAGTTCAGGGTGCAATACGCTGGACTGGGGACGCTCTGGCTGGACTATGTCCAGATCACCCCGATCGAGTTGTGGCTGAAGTAGATCACGGAAGCGTGCCGCAAGATGGCATCTTGCGCTACACACGAACGATTTGCAGGGCAGAGCCGCCGACCTTACGGCCCCACCTGCACGGTCGCCACCACCACCTCGTTGCCGACCTCTTTCCCCGCCGCATCCAAGAGCGGCAGCCGCTGCCCGGTCTGCGGATCGTACAACCCGACGATGATGCGGTATGTTCCCGGCTTCAGATCGGCCGGCAGCGTCAGACGGTGCGTGTCGTTGAGGATCTCCCCGACCTGCCACGCGGAGGTGCGGTGCTCGTCGCTCGGCTCGAACAGGGGACTCGTGACGCCATAGAGCGCGCCGAGCGCGAGATAGAGGCCCAAGATGAGGACGGCCAGCTTGTGCTGTCGCAGAAAAGCTATCATCGTACCGTCCCCAAATCCACCCGGCCATCTCCCGTCGGAGGATCCACGGGCAGGTTCCGTGGCGGGTCCGGCTGATACATCCCGGCCCGCAGACCATATTCACCCGGCAGCAAGCCCGCGGGCAACGGCACGCGATGCCGGTCGGCGATCAGCTCGCCGCTGCGCCAACGGCTGGTGGGGGTGAAGCCGCCGCCCGGGTCGCCGTCGTGTTGGGCGATCACTGCGCCGTCGGGGCCGAGCAGATGCACGAACACTTTGTAGTTTGCGCCGACATCGCGCAGCGCGAACCAATATAAGGTCACATCCAGCGCGTGCGCGTCGCGTGCCGGGGTCGTGTCGAACCCCAGGAGCAGCGCCACATCGCCCACGGCGGCGTTGGCGGGCTGCGGCGTCCACGTCCGTTGGCCGATCCCCAGCCGATTCAACCCCAGGAGCGCGACGACGAGCAGCAGGCCGGCCGCGGCCCAGGCCAGCCCGCGCGCCTGACGCCGACCGCGCCACGCCAGGATCGCCCAGATCAGCGCGGCGATCACCGCCAGCGCGCCGCCGATCAGCCAGGCGGTGGTCGGGCCAAAGCGGAACGCCAGCCGGCCGTTCCCCGCCGGCAAATCCGCCGTCACTAGCCCCAGTTCGCCGGAAGGGTACGTGGCGAGCGGCTGGCCGTTCAGCGTGGCCTGCCAGGCCGGCAAGTAGAACTGATGCAGGCGGACGCTCAGCGGGGCTGTCGCCTGGATCTCCAGCTCAACCTGATCGTAGCCCAGGCGCGCCAGCCGGACTTGGGGCCGCGGGGTGATCGCCGGCCCATCCGCCGCGCGCTCAGCCGGCCGGCCGAGCGCCCACCGCTGCTCTGGCACGGTCAGGGGCATGAATTCGCCCGTCCAGGTCGCGCCGACCTGGCCCGCGGCGGCGTCCTCGCGCCACATCCGGTCGGGCGCCCAGGCATCTGCCGCGGGGAAGGGCAATGGCTGCGCGGGCACGGTGAGGAGGGGTTGGAAGAGCAGGCCGCTCATCAGGGCGGCAAGCAGAACCGCCTCGACTTGTCGAGGACTCCGGCCGCGCCAGGCCTCGATCAAACGTCGGACTCCCGAACTTGTTCGGGAAGCATGCGATGCCGAAGCGGTCGCCGGCTTCAGCAAGCCCGGCAGCGCGCCGAGGCTGATCGCAAAGCCAACCGCGGCCAACGTCAGGAAGCGCCAGGGGTATTGCAGGTTCGCCAGGATTGGCGCCAGCGGCATCCACACCGGCAGCGAAGCGCCAGTGATCATGAAGATGGCGAGGAGCGTCAACGCCAGGGCAAAAGCGAGGATCGCACGATCATGCACGCGTGTTCGGCGCGCCAACCGCCAGACGAACAGCCCCGCGACGAGCGCCACCATGACCGCGGTCAGCCAACTCAGGGGGTGATCGGCCACGCCGCCGTGCTGGACGCGGTAATGATAGAGCGGCTGCCACTGGATGAGCAGATCGAGCGGGGCCAGGTGGCGCTGGTAGCCGTCGGACGGGCCGAGCGCGATCCCTACCCAGCGGCTCTCGGCCAGGAACGGCAGCCACAGAGGCGCGCTCAGGCCCAGGGCCAGCCCCAACGCGCCGGCCGCCGCGACACCTGCACTGCACCTGCCGGTGTGTGTACCTGGCTGCGCCAGGTATGCAAGTGTCAGCCGCCGCGGCCGGCGTGTCCAGACGGCCAACAGCAGCAGATAGCCCGCCCACACCGGGGCCACGAGCAGCGCGGTCAGGTTGTGCGTGAAGATCAGCCCGGCCCATGCCAGCGCGGCCCACAGCAGCGGCCCGCGCGGCCGTTCTTCCCGGAAGATGGATGTGGTAGCCCACAAGATCAGCGGCGGGAAGATGAAGGCGAAGTGCTCCGGGATCGCCCCGCGCACGTAGGCGTCGGCCAGGTGATACGGAAAATAGGTGTAGGCCACGGCCGCCAGCGCGCCGCCGGCCGGCCCCCAGAGGGAACGCACGAAGCCATACATCGCCAGCGCGGCCAGCCCGAAGCCGAGGGCAATCGTCAACTCGGCCGCGGTCGCCGGGTTCACGCCCAACGTCGCCAGCAGCGCGGCCGGCGCATAGCTCAGCGGCGCGTAAAAGTTCAGCACCGCCTGGCCGTAGCCGAAGCCGAATTCCGGGAAGAGCCGGGGATACAGGACGCCGTGACGCCAGGCATCGGCCAGCGCGGCGATGCGATAGATGTGGAAATGCCCATCATCCGAGACGAAGAAGCCGGGGCGTAGCAGCGGCCAGAGCGCCGGGAGGGTGAGCAGCAGCGCTACCAAACCGCCGGCGGGTCGCCAAAAGGGGAACTTCTTGGGCCATTGCATGCGCATGATGCGCAGTATAGCGCAGGTTGGCCGCGGCGCAAAAAGCCGGACATTTTGGGTTTTGGGGCGCGTCGGCATGGAATACGAGGCGAATGGACGAATCAGCGAACGGCGATTGCGACTTTTAGCTGCATGAACCCAACCGACAGTTTGCGAGAATCGCCGCCGCCGGCTTGGGGGGACTCAGCATAGGCAGAACGAAGCGTCAGATCATTGAAGCCCACGCGCAGCAGCGCCACCGGGATGTCAACCGCGGCATTCCACGGCTCGCAGTCGCGCCACTCGTGATCGGCGACCGCCGCGCCGTTGACTGCCAACGAGATACGCTGATTCTTGCCGGGCACACAGAGCGGGAAGACAGAGAAAGCCAGCCGGGCAGGCGCACGCGACGTGACAACGAATTGAGCATCTGACTGCGTGCCTTCGGCCCACACGCCCCAGTCTTCCTGTCCCGACCAGCCGTCGTGCAACAAGACGTTGATCTCCGGTGAACGCGGCGGCAGCACTTCCAGGATGCAGATCGGCCAATTCCAGGGGGAGACCCCCTCAGGCGCGGGGAAACAGCTCACCGGCTTGATCTCCTGCGCCGCCTGGGCTTCCTGCCACAACCCCGGCTCCCACTCACCCAGCATTTCCATCACGATATATTTGACCCGATAGCTGCGCATGATTTGGGCGAAATCAGGTTGCCAGAAGGGATGCTCGTGCGTCGCCAACCATTCGTTCAGCACGTCCGTATGCCCTGGCCGAACCCCGGCCGCGCCGGCGACGGTCGCTTGTTTGGTGTAGCTTGGGGCCAGCAGGCTGTTGCCATTGTTCGACAAGACGAGTGTCGAGGGGTGGGCCGCAAACACGTTCGCAATCCCCGCGCCGGGGATCGTCTGCTGGCTCAACCAGGTGTAAGCCGGATGCCCCACAGGCGGAAAGGGCAGCAATTTTAGCGGCGGCGGCACGACCTCGATCAGCAGGACGCCGGCCAGGAGCAGTTGCAGCGCCCGACCGACAATCGGCCGGGCCGGCCACAATCTACGCACCTCGACCAGCGCCATCCCGGCCACCAGCAGCACACCCATGCTGGCCGCAAGCGCGTAGCGGGCGAACACCCGGCCGCGTTCCCAGAACGGCACAAAGGTGGAAAATAACAGCGCCGGCAAGGGGATCGCATCGGCGAAGGGCGCCGGTGGCTCGGCTCCCACGAAGAACCCCGGTTTCAGGCCATGTCCAATCTGCCAGAGTGTTTGGTTGAGCGGCCGCAGGGCCGGCCACTGAACCGTCTGGCCGTCCCAGTGGAGGGTCAGCCCTTGCGCCAGGATCAGGCCGAGCAGCGCCAGTGCGACAGCCGGTCGCCACCCCTTGTGCTGCCGGGCGAGGATCAGGCCGAGCAGCGCGACGAGCGTCCACGCGAGGCCGAGGTTGCCCATCCCTTGCTCCCACGGCTCACCGCGATACAGCGAACGTGCGAACGATGCCAGCCAGGGATGATAGACGAACGGAATCGGGAAGCTGTTCAGGCTTGACCCAGAGAAGTTGACTAATTCGATCGAGTAGAAAAGCGGAGACGCGATCGCTGTCTCGTGCAGATTCAGAATCAGCCACGGCGCGCTAAGCAGCAGCCAGACCGCGGCGGTGAAGCATAACGCCAGCAGCCGCCTGGGCCACGTGTCGAGCTTGCTGCCCGAACTGAGCAGCAGCCACAGCGCAAGCATAATACCGCCGATAAAGACAAAATAGAGGCTGAGATTGAAAGCCACGGCCCAGAAAACGGCGCTCAGAACCAGCCAACCGGCACGATGACGCCGGGAGGCGGCCGCGAGGGCGCGCTCGACACCCCAAACCATCCACGGCAAAAGCGCGGCCGCCAGGAAGATGTTCAGCCGCCCTTCCAGCGCCGCGCCCCAGCGCATACTCCAAAAATTGATCGCCAACGCGACGACGGTCGCGGGCAGCGGCGTGAGGTGACGCCGCGCCAGCAGGAGCGCGCCCGCAAAGCCAAACACGCACGTGAAAAGCATGGCGAAGTTGTAGGCGAATGCGCCGCCGCCGATGCGCACCAACGGCACGAGGGCGAGATACAGGAACGCGCTGATCGAATGGCTGCCCACCCGCCAGCCTTCCGGGAAGTAGTTGTAGGGATAGAGCAACGGATTCTGCCCGGTCGCCAGGGCGTCGCTGAACCACGTGGCGCTGACGATCGTCTCCAGCGCGTCGCCGTAATGCGGCAGCGTCTTGAAAATATCCCGCAGGCCCCACGTCCAGGCCATGAAACCCAAAAAGATAAGCCAGGGCAGGATCGGTTGCAGCTTCTTGATCATCGTCACTCAATCCGCAACTTGCTGAATCCAACCGACAACGGCCGCGTGTCGCCATCGGCCGGCACGACCGCATACGCGGGGCGGAAGGTCAGCTCGTTGCCGCCCAGCCGCAAAACGTCTGCCGGGATCGTGAGGGTGGCGGCCCACGGATCGCATCCGTTCCATGTATGGTCCGCCAGCCGTGCGCCGTTGACCTCGATGACCAATGCCTGGGTCTTGCCGGGCACGCAGTTCGGGAAGGCTTCCAGCGCCAGGCGGCGCGGCTGCCGGTCGGTGGCGACCCACAGGCCGCGTGATTCCGGCCCGACCGCCCAGACGCCCCAATCCTCCTGCCCCGACCAGCCGTCCACCGGGGCCAGGTTGACGGTCGGCCCGGCCGCCGGGAGCAGCTCCAGCACGCAAATCGGATGGGGCCAGGCGGTTGGGCCAGCGGGCGGCTCGAAACACTGGACGAAGCGCAACTCACGGTTTTGCTGCGCCTCGGCCAGGATCTCGGCTTCCCAATCGCTCGCCATGTGCAGCAGTAGATAGCGCGCCCCGTAAAAACGCAGCAGCGGCACGACGGTCGGCCCGGTGAACGCGTGCCCGTGTGTCGCCAGCCACTCGTTCACGAAGGCCGCCGGGGCCGGCCACACGCTGCTGGCCCCGCCGACTGCCGGCTTGCCATGCAACCGCGTCGCCCACACCGTCTCGCCCCGGTTGATCAGCACCAACGTGCCGGGGTGCGCCGCCAACAGATCAACCACCGCGCCATCGGGCTGTGATTTGAGCCACGCGAAGGCCCCATGCGGCGGCGGCGGGAAGGGGACGCGTTCCAACGGCGGCGGGATCACCTCGAAGATCAGCGCGGCCGCCAGCAGCCCGCGCGGCCAGGCCCAACGCAGCCGGCTCAATCCCAACCCCGCCAGCAGATAGATCCCCAGCGCGGCGACGAAGATGTAACGGGCAAACACGCGCGCCCGTTCGAGCAGCGGCGTCACCGCCGTCAGCAGGAGGCCCGGCAGGGGGACGGCGGCATCGAACGGCGCAGGCGGCTCAGCGGCGGCGAAGACACCCGGCTTCAGCAGATGACCAAGCTGCCAGAGCGCAGCGTTAAGCGGCCGCAGGCCATCCCATTGCAGCGGTTGGTTGTCCCACTTCAACGTCAGCCCCAGCGAGAGGATCAGCGCGAGCGGCGTGATGATGAGCGCCGGCAGCCAACGCCGATCTCGGCGTGCGGCCCACGCGCCGACGCAAGCCATCAGCACGGCCACCAGCCCCAGGTTGGCCGCGGCCTGCTCGTAGGTGATCCCGCGATAGATGGTCGTGGCGAATGATTTCAGCCAGGGGTGGAAGACGTAGGGCAGCGGCAGGCTGTTCAAGCTGGCGCCCCAGAAGTTGACCTCGAGCAAATCGGGCGGGGGCGCCGCGATCAGCGTGCTGACGCGCCAGTAGGCGGCGAAACTGGGCAGGGCGAGCAACGCAGCCACACCGGCCGGCAGGGCGAAGCCGATCAGCGCCGCTCGGCCTGTGATCTGCCGTCCCAACCGCCGGCCCAGCAGCCAGCCGGCTAGCAGCAAACCGCCGATCCATACGAAATACATCGAGCCAACGACCGCCGCGGCCCAGGCGATCCCGGTCAGGAGCAGCCAGGCCAGCGAACGTCGGTCAGGCCGCGCAATCTCGCTGGCGCGCGCATCGAGCGCGCGTTCCAGCGCCCAGATCATCCACGGCAGGCAGGCCGAACCGAGCAAGATGTTCAGATGCCCGATGGTCTGGATCCACCGAAACCCCCAAAACGTGTAGAGCAGCGCGGCCACCGTCGCGCCCAGCGGCGGCAGGCTGCGACGCGCCAGCGCCAACATCCCCCCAAACGCCAGCACGAAAGTCAACAAGACCGCGGCGTTATACGCGAAGGCCGCCCCGCCAAGCCGCTGCAACGGCAGCAAGACGGGCAAAAACAGAAAACCGGTGGCGTAGGTCGTCAGGTTCCAGCCCGCCGGATAAAACGCCACCGGCGCAAGGAGCGGATTCACCCCCTGGTGCAGCGCATCGCTGTACCACGACAGCGCCCACGTGAACTCCAGGATGTCACCATAGGTGGGCAACGAACGGACGAAATCTTGCCCGCGCCAGCCCCACACCAGGAACGCGGAGAAGAGCAGCCAGGGGGCGAAGCGAATGATGAGTGATGACTGGTGACTGATGAGTGTGAGCCGAGGCTTCATTTTACCTCGACTTGCGCCAACGTCACGAAGTCACCCCCCGGCCCCGTCAGCCGCGGCGCGCCGGGTTGGTCGCCGCGATAGAGACCGGCGATCAGCCGATAGCTGCCCGGCGGCACAGCCAGCGGCAGCGCGAGATTGTCGCTGATGACCTGTCCGGCGCTCAGGCCAGCCGTGGGGTAGAAGCCGTCGCCGGGCCAGCGATCCACCTGCGCCTTCACCTGCGAGCCGGCGTCGAGCAGTTGGAGGAAGACGGTGTAATTCCCGGCGGGCGGCGCGGTCGCCTGCCAGCGCAAGGCAACCTGGAGCGTGTCGCCTGACCGCGCCAGCACTCTGCCATCTTCCATCGGCTGGGCGGCCGCGGGCGTTTGCCGTCGCTCCAACCCGAGCCGGGCTTCGGCCAGGATCAGCTCACCGAGCGCTTGCCGTGGCGTCCCGATCTCCGTGGGCTGGCCGGCCGCGGAGAAGCTCAACAGCCGCGCCCAGTCGCCGAAGCGCTGCTCGCCCAGCTTGTAGGCGTGATCGGTCAGATAGCGCTCCCACGCGCGACGGCCCTCGGCGTCATCGGTCTGCGCGTTGCGGTCGCGCGCCAGCCACACCCGGCCATAGCGCGCCAGCAGTTGCGCCATCAGCCGCTCGTCCACGGGCTGCGGCTCGACGCTGTACCAGACCAACGGCGCGGCGAGATAGTTCAGGAAGTAGTCGGTGAGGGTGGGATCGGGCACGAGCAGCACGTCATTACAGGGCGCCGCGGCGGAGCAGTGCGTCTTGTCCAGGGCGGCCAACATCGGCTTGAGGAAGCGATCCACGTTGTACGGATCGAAGCGGGCGTCTCCCTGACGATATACCAGCAACAGGGCCGAACAGAGGAGGACCGTCGCCAGACCCATGCCCCCGGCGACCCGACCGGCGTGCGCCGGCCGCCGCCAGATCCAGGCGAAGCCCGCGGCCGCCAGCCCCAGCAGGAGGAACGACAAGAGTAGCCCAGCAGGAGCGAACGCCCACTTGCCTTCCGGCCGCAACTGCACCCAGGCAAAGTCAAGGGGCTGCGTGCCGGAAAGCAGCAGCCGCAGGTGTCCGACCACCGGCGACTCGGCCGGCCGCATGAACAGCCCCTCGATCGCCTGCCCGATCCCGCCCCACACCGCGGCATTGTCGAGCAGCCACTTCACCTCGAAGGTGCGGTAATCCACGGCGATGCCGAGGAGTTGGATGAGGACACTGAGCGCGATGAGGAGCCAGACGGTCGTGCGTAGTGCGTAGTGCGTAGTGCGTGAAACGTCAAACGTCAAACGTGGGGCGTCATTCGCTGATTCGCTGATTCGCTGATTTGCGGATTTGCTATTTGCGATTCGCCGATTCGCCAGCCACTCCCACACCGGCGCGGCGAGGAGGATGAGGAACGGCACGATTTGCAGCATGTAGCGGGAGCCCCAGGTGACACCGCCGGACCAATAGTTGTAGCGGCTGTAGCCGAGCAGATGAATGGCCGCGGCAGCGAGGAGCGCCAGCCCTTCCCAGGGCCGCCGGCGGATGAACGGGAGCGCGCCGATAAGACCCAGGAGGAGCGCGGGCGAGAACC